>JBGTCW010000521.1:0-1741 GCA_041748635.1 Ilumatobacteraceae bacterium
GCGACTGCGGCCACTGCGGCAGCGGTCGCCGTCGAGGCGCTGCGCGGGCGCCTCCCCGCTGGGGTGATCTGTCCCGGCGACGACGGGCTCGACACAACCGGGCTGTTGCGAGCGGTCAGCCAGCTCGGTGTGCGGCTCCAGGAGTTCACCGGCGTTGCGTCGACGCAGCGGATCAGTGCCAATCCCTGACCGCACCTCCACCGGTAACGCCGGTGCCTGGCACCGCGTTACCTCTTGGCATCGAGCTGCTCGACCTGGTGGGCGAGGCGCTCGACGACCTCGGTGAGCCGATCGAGACGGTCGTCGAAGGCCTCACCGGTCACCATGTCGGAGATTGTCAAGCGAACGCTGGCGATCTCGCGAGCGAGAAATTCGGTGTCGGCCTGCGTTCGTTCGGCGACCTCACGGTCGTTCTGCGCATTCACGCGGTCTCGCCGTTCTTGACGACTCTGCGCGAGCAGGATCAACGGTGCGGCGTACGACGCCTGGATCGACAGCACCAACGTGAGCAGGACCAGCCCGCGGTCCCACGAGTCGAACTGGAGCCTGGGTGGAAGCACCGTGTTGAGCAGGATCCAGACGGTGATGATGCCGGTCTGCCAAACGAGGAATCTTGCGGTGCCGAGGAAGTTCGCGATCGACTCGCTGAAGTGGCCGAACGTGTCGGAGTCGTACGACACACCGACGCGCCCCGCGGCGCGTGGGGTAGCGAGATCCTCTCGACGCTTCACGAGTCGACCGCCCGCTTGCGCGTGGTTCGCCAGCCGACGCCCAACATCCGATCGAGCACATCGTCGACGGTCACTGCGCCCAGGAAGCGTCCCGCTTCGTCAGTGACTGCGACGGCGAGCAGGTCGTAGCTGGCGAGCATCTCCGCGACGTCACGGTCGGACGCGTCGGCCGCGAGCGTCGGATCCTCGGCGACCAACCGCCCGATCACCATGTTCGGTGGTTCGCGCAGCAGGCGCTGCACGTGCACGACGCCAACCAGCTTGCCGGTCGGGGCCTTGTAGGGGGCCTGGGTCACGAAGACCTGCGCGGCGATACTGACCACCCAGTCGGGGTCGCGCACCTGCGCAAGCGCCTCGGCGACCGTGGCGTCCGGACCGAGGATGATCACGTCGGGGGTCATCAGCCCACCGGCGGTCCCTTCCTCGTACGACAGCAGCCGCCGCACCACGGCAGCGTCGTCGACATCCATCACGCCGAGCATCTTCTCCTGATCGGCAGGGGCCATCTCGCCGATCAGGTCGGCGAGATCGTCGTACTCCATTTCGTCGAACACGCCGACGAGCCGGTCGCGGTCGAGTTGCTCGACGATGCGCACTTGCTCGTGCTCGGGGAGTTCCTCCAGCACGTCGGCGAGGCGCTCGTCGTCCATCGCCTCGGCCAGTTGGCGGCGCTGGTCGATCGGCAACGCTCGAACCACCGCGGCCACCTCGGCGGGATGGAACTCACGCAGCCGTGCCGCCTCGGCCTGCATCGCCGTCTGAGTATCGAATAGCGCCGGCACTTCGTCGAAGTCGACCAGTCGGTAGCTCGGCCGCCGCCGAATGGTGCTCTTGCGGGCGAGGCGCACCTTGTCGATGACCCAGTACGTCGATCGAGCGCTCTCCTGGGGTCGCAGCGCGATGTCGCTCACCGTCTCGTCACCGACCCGGCGATCGATCAGGTCGCGTCCGATGAGGACCTCGCCGGGTCGCGGTTTGAACGGGTTGAGATCGACGTCCCAGCTGCGCAG
>JBGTCW010000522.1:0-7859 GCA_041748635.1 Ilumatobacteraceae bacterium
CCGACCACCACGAGGCCCGATGCTGTCGCTGCGTCCGCGGTCGAGCAGATCGAGCTGCCGCCGGCCGTCGCGGCGATCGGCGCACCGACCGAGGTGGTCGCGCTCTCGCCGAGAGGACTGCTGCACACCGTGTCGTTGCCATCCGGACGTGTGCGCACCGTCGATCTCTCTGGGGTGTCCGAGGCGTCGGTCGCTGACGGCTTCGGTGCACTGATCGTGGCTCCCGAGTCGGCCGCGGTCGGGAGTGGCAGTTCGACGATGGTCATCGTGCCTCGGTCCGGTGACGCCATCGACGTCGAGATCGACGTCGGAACCGAGAGTGCCGGAACCAACGTCGAAGGCTGGGTTCGCGGAGAGGACGAGTCCACCCGGTTCGTCGTGGCGTCGTATCCGACGTCCGGCGGCAATGTCGAGTTGTTCACCGTCGGCGCCGACGGTTCGACCGGCGAGCTGAGCGAGGATCTCGCGGCGTACCGGTTCGGGCCCGCCTCGGCGTTGCAGGGCGAGCTCGTCGTCAACGACGCGGGCGGCGCCTACCGGATCGCGGCCGACGGCACCTCGCAACGAATCGAGGACGGCGTCGTGTACGCCCACGACGGTCGCCACCGCTTGGTTCGCGAGTGCGACGAACTCCAGCAGTGCTCCACCGTGGTCGTCACCGAGGCCGACGGTGCACGTCGGGTGATCGACCCAGCAGTGCTCCCCGAGGACTTCCGCGAGCTGAGCTATGGGATCGTGCTGTCGCCCGACGGAGCGGCTGCGGCGATGTTGCGGAGCGGGCCATCACGACAGGAACGAGTGATCGTCGACTTCGACGCAGGGGAAGTGGCGTCGGCCCCGTCGGACACGTGGTTGGTGGGCTCGACGTGGGCTGCCGACAGCTCCGGCGTGTTCGACATTGCGCAAGGCGAGCTGCAGTTCATCGATCGAGCAACGGGTGAGACGGTTGCGTTCGGGCAGGAACTCGGCTCGTTGGTCACCGTCGGCGTCCGTCACCCCGACGCCGAGCTGCCCGTCGAACCACACGTGGTGACCACCCCGCTGACGCCGCAGCAGCCCATCGGTCAGACCGGACTCGTCCTGTCGGCAGCGGGGCGAGCGGGCGGCGTCGGCGTGCTGTCGGTCGACGCGCTCGAGCTGAACATGTGGCAGAGCCCAGCGTTGGGTCGTGGCGCGGCGGTGTTGGCCACGTCGGGTGATGCCGTGCTCGCCCTCCCGGCCGACGAGGGGGCGGTCGTGCTGACGACATCCGACGCGGACACGACGCTCGGTGACGACTTCGCCACGAGCGCGCCGATGCTGATCGGTCCGTCGGCCGACACGATCTGGGTTCCTGACGACACTGCGGCACCGACAGACGTGCGCTATCGGTTGCTGCGATTCGACGGCACCGTGGCGGATGACCTCGGCACCGCAGTCGTCGACCTTGCAGACGCCACCCTGTTGGGCGGCGACGGTAGCGGGGCGCTGGTGATCGAGCGGCGAGGTGACGTGTTCGTGATCGGTGTCGACGGCGCCACGCGTCTGACGTCGGGTGAACTGATCGCGATCGGGGCGGCAGCCGCGTACGTGCGCGAGTGTGAGTCGGTCGTCGAGTGTGCGGTGATCCGAGTCGATCGGGTGTCCGACGCTCGAGCCCCGGTGTCGGTGGCATCGGATGCGTTCGATGCTCTGGGTGCTGTCGGCTCGTACCGGGGCGTTCCGCTCGGCTCCACGGTGTCACCGGACGGCGACGTCGTCGTCTCGCGCCTCGCAGTGGTCGACGGAGATACCGAGTCGCCCGAGGAGACGGTGCTGATCGACACTCGGACCGGCGAGCTGACGGTCGTCGACGGCCACCGCGACGACCAGCCGGTCGTATGGAACGACGACTCGACCTTCGCCGCCCTGCTGAGCGGATCGCTCGTCAGCGTGTACGACCGTGCGGAGAACCGGATGATCGAGCTGGACGGCACACGCATTCGAGCCATCGGCCCGGCGCCTCGCGGGTAGTGCCCGCCCCGCCCGTCGAACGCGTGAACAAATGGGTCGGTGACCGACCCATTTGTTCACGCGTTGCGTCAGGCGGAGGCGCACGCGTCCGCGGACGTGCGGGTCAGCGGGCGGAGCGTTCTGTTTCGTAGTCGGCGATGGCGGTGAGTTGGGCGCCGAGGGTGGCGTCGACCCACTTCGAGCCGGCGCCGACGATCTTGTCGTAGCTCGCCTGCACGGGCGCCGCCTGGCCGTTGAAGTGCGGCATCACCTCGTAGGCGAACAGCTCGTAGCTGTCCTTGGTGGCCTGCCAGTTCGCAAGGTCGGCACCCAGGAACAGGTAAGCGCCGAACCCACCGGTCTTCTCCTGCAGGCGCTCGATCTGCGCGATCGCCATCTCGGGCGTGCCGATCACCATGCGTCCCGACTCGTTGGCGTAGTCGACGAACTCGTCGAAGTCCGAGGGCGGGGGAGGATCGGACGGGTCGCCGAGCGGGATGATGTGGCTCAGGTACTCGAACACCCATTGCAGTCCGTAGCGGCAGTTGGCCTTGGCCTGCTCGACCGTCTCGGCGATGTGCATCGGCCCCATCAGTCGCCACTTCGAGCGGTCGACCGTGTGACCGTGGAGCGCGGCCTCCTCGTTCCAGACGGTGAAGTTGTAGTCGAGCACCTCGAAGGCAGCGGGCTCGGTTGCCGCGATCGAGAGCATCCCCGTGCCGTAGCGGCCGGCGAGCTTCGACCCCGACGGCGACATGCTCGACGCCACGGCGATGTCGAAGTCGCTGTACGGACGGATCTGGAGAACGGCCTCGTCGCAGGTGAACCAGTCGGTCTTCTCCGTGACGGTCTCGCCCGCGAACAGTCGCATGATCACGTCGAGCGACTGCTCCATCCGTGGCCGCTGTTGGAGTGGATCGATGCCGAGCATCATCGCGTCGGAGGTCAACTGGCCGGGTCCGGCGCCGAACATCATCCGGCCGCGGGTGAGGTGATCGAGCATCACGATCCGGTCGGCGAGCACGAACGGGTGGTGATACGGCAACGAGTTCACGCCGGTGCCGAGCTTGATGTGCTTGGTCCGTTCGGCCGCCGCGGCGATGAACACCTCGGGACTGGCGATCAGCTCCGAGCCCGCCGAGTGATGCTCGCCGATCCAGGCCTCGGCGTAACCGAGCCGGTCGAGGTGCTCCATCAGTTCGAGGTCGCGCTGGATCGCGAGCGTGGGGTTGACGCCGGTCTTGTGCATCGGCGGCAGGAAGATCCCGAATCGCAGCGGAGCGTCCAGAGGCTGAAGTCGTGGCATCCGAAGATCCTGTCACGCCGGCCCACCGCATCTCGATGCCGAACCTCCCGGTATCGGAACCGGCCGCCGGGTCGATGGCGGCGGTGGAGCTACGGTTCGCCGACGTGGCACACGACCTCGAACGGTTGACCTACCTCTTCGGCGACGAGGCGCTCGACGACCTCCGCGACTACGACCTCACGGTGGAGTCCGATGTGATGGAGGTGGTCGAGCGGTTCCTGCCCGTACCGGATGGTCGTGGCATCGACGGGGCCCGCTCGGCGATTCGCACCGTCGTGGTCAGGCAGATCATCGACGACGAGCCGCCCGCCGCGTGGCTGGCGGTGCAACGGATGCGCGACGCGGGACTCGAGCGCGACAACGTGCTCGGCCAGCTGGCGATGGTGGTCTCCCAACACATGCTCGAGATGCTCGCGACGAAGGAACCGTCCGATCATGAGGCACTGGCCGAGGGCTTTGATGCGCTCCCCATGCCCTCCTTCGACGAGGGCGCCGAGGCGCTGTTGGCGACGGCGCGCGCCGAGCGGGGGATCACCGTCACCGATCACGTCGAGCGGACCGTCGAGCAGCTCGGGTCGGCGACCGACCGACGGATCATCGAGTCGTTGCTCGAGCACCTACTGGAGCATCTCATCGAGGGTCCGCTGCACTGGCTGTCGAACGACGTCACGGTGGTGTTCCACGACAACATTGCGGGGCGAGTCTTCACCCATCGTCTCAGCGATGCGGAGCACGAGATGGGAACGTTGTCGGTTTCGTTCGACCTCGCCGCGTACACGCGATTCGACAGTGTGCGTCTCCCCGACGGCAGCGAACTCGACCAGTTCTCGGTCGAATACGGCCACCTCGCATGGCGCGGCCCCGATGGCTGGCTCGACGGGTTCCAGCCTGGCGATCTGCTCTCGGTCACCGCAACATTCGATCCGCCGATCGGCGACGAGGCGGTCGACGCGTCCGTCACGATCAGCGTGACCACCGATGAACCGGAGAAGACCGGGGCACTCGCGACCGTCGTGCTGGAGGCCTACGACGACGAGCAGCACGAGCACGGTCTCCCGGTCAGCGCTGTTGAGTTGGTGATGTGGCTGTGCCACCACCGCCCCGAGTTGTTCACGAGCCCACTGCCGCCGCTGTCGGACTGGTGCACGGCGGCCGGACTCGAGATCGACGGGAACCTCGTCGCCCACGACGCGTCGGTGTGGCGGACTCTGCTGCTCAGCCGTCGACTTCGGGAGATCGCCGACATGGTGTCCGAGCCGCACCTCCGCACCGTGCTGAGCCGGGCGGTCGCCGCCATCCCCGAGCCCGATCAAGCGATCGACGAGGTCCGCGCGGCGCTCGGTGAGTGCGCCGAGCCCGAAACGATCGAGGTGCTCGCCGACCTGTTGATCCCCGAGCTGCTGTCGCCCGAGGACGAGTTCATACGCGACCGCGCCGACTCGCCGGGACACGTTTTCGAGTTCGTCCAGCGCGCGACGACGGTCGCTCGTCGGCCACGTGAGGTGGCGACGGCGGAATACCTCGCCTGCGTCCTGCACGAGCGGTGCGGTCAACCACTGATCGCCGCCGAGCACCTCGCGCGGGCGGTCGACGCGCAGCCTCGCCTCGGGTCGCTGGTCGAGCGGATGGGCTGGTACTGCTTCGATCGTGGGGATGCCCGAGGAGCGATGCGGTGGTGGCGCGAGCTCGACGAGCCGCATCCGGCGGCGCGCACGATCGCTCCCGTCCTCGCGCCGACCACAGGCCGTTCCAAGGTGGGACGCAACGACCCGTGCTGGTGCGGCTCGGGACGCAAGTTCAAGCAGTGCCACCTCGGGGCGAATGAACTGCCGGCACTGCCGGATCGGATCGCGTGGCTCTGCCGCAAGCAGGCGCTCTGGCTCGAGCACGCCAGCGACCATGCGCGTCAGCTGGTCACAGAGCTTGCGATCGCCTGGGTCACCGGCGATCCCGACGCTGACGAGTCCGATCTCACCGACGATGATCTGGACGACCTGCATGGGCAGTTCGGCGAGGCGTTCACCGATCCGATCCTGTTCGATGCGGCGCTGCACGAAGGAGGTCTGGCCGCCCGGTTCCTGCGCGAACGTGGCGACCTGTTGCCCGACGACGAGCGACTGCTGGCTGTTGCATGGTTGACGGTTGATCGCAGCGTGCACGAGGTGGTCGCCGTCGAGCGCGGCGTCGGGCTGACGCTGCGGAACCTCGCCACCGGTGACGCCGCCGACGTGCGCGAGCAGCGCCTGTCTGGCGCGGTCAAGCTCGGCGAGCGGTACTGCGCTCGGGTGGTTCCCGACGGGTCATCGCACCAGATCATCGGTGGAGTCATCCCGGTCCGAACGGGTTTCGAAGAGCGGCTGCTCGACATGTGCACCGAGGGCGACCCCTTCGAGTTGTGCGCGTTCGCTGGCGCTGTTGCGAGACCGCCGCGGCTCGTGCACCGGCCTGGAATGCTCGACGAGATGCTCGACCGCGACGCGATCGAGGCGGCGCTGGGTGACCCCGATGGTGCGGACGAGTCGGTGGTGCTGGAGCGATTCAACGCCGAGATCGCACGCCAGGCGCAAGCGCGTTGGCTCGACGAGAACATCCCGGCACTGGGCGGACTCACCCTGCGTGAAGCCGCCGCTGATCCCACCCGACGCGAGCAGGTCGAACGCCTGTTGGCCGAGTTCGATGATCTCGACGAGCGCGTCCGCGATTTCGCCGCTGGCGCCGACGGTGTGCTCGGCGGTCCGATCACGTACGACATCGCCGCGCTGCGACGCGAACTCGGTCTCGACTGAGCGCCGGCGGACACCCGGAACCCACAACGTCATCCCGATCGGCTCCCTGCAGTTCGTGGATGCGTGCGCGTGGGGATCCGCTCCGCCGCCAGGCGAGAACCCCCGGGTCGTCAGGCCTCGACGAGCAGCTCGGCGTACATGCCGTTGGCGATGTGGGGCAGCTGTTCGCCGACCACGTCGTCGACGAATTCCACGACGCGATCCGCGACGTCACGTGAGCAGGTGATCGCGGATGTCTCAGCGCGGGATGGTCATCCTTGCGTGGCCCGTTCGGCGGTTCGCTCGATACGCACGAGCATTGACGCCGACGGCGTGACGGAACCGGTGGCATAGGTGCTCAGGCGTGAGGCGCTCGTGCCGACAAGTTCGGCGAATCGGGCTGCGGTCAGCTCGGAGGTGTCGATCGCTGCACGCACCCGTTCCGCGACCTCAGCGCGCTCGGCCGCCGACCGGTTCGATCGGGCTCGCTCGAGCGCCACCGCGAAGAGCGTGCTCGTGCCGTCGTGCGATCGATAGTCGAGGTACCGCTCGACGCGCCGGGCGACGCGCCCCCACGGCCACTGACGGATCTCGGCGAACAGCGGTTGCCAGTCCGCGACGAGGCCTCGATCGATTGCCGTGACGAGCGCCTCGTACGGCCACGTCTCGACGGGGTCGGACGGTGACGCATCGACGTTGCGGAACCGCAGTGCCATCAGTCGGCCCCCGCGAGCCGCAGCGCGATTTCGCGACAGATCTCGACCACCGACGTCCAGTCGTGCCAGCGCGGGTCGAGGCGCTTGTATCTCGGCAGCTCGTCGAGGACGTCACGGTCGAGCGGGCTCGGCTCGGCGAGTGCGACGACGAGCGCGGTCAGCACCGAACCATGTTCAGCCGACCGATCGTCGTAGTAGTCGTCGATCGCCGAGAGGACATCGACCGCAGGCGCGATGCCGATGTGATCGGCGAGCGCAACGACGTCCAGGTAGTCACGAACTGCGTTGCGCTGGACGATCAGGTACGCCTTCACTCGGAGCATCTCCTCGACCGTCGGCACCACGACATGGGTCGCGGAACCGCCGTCGTCGGACGCGAGGACTGCGACGGTCGTCTCGAGCGGTCGGGTGCGGCGCATCTGGCGCAGACCAGCTTCGACGCCGCCCAGCGAACCCATGATCGTGAACGGCGGCCGCGACGCACGAACCGACGTGGCCCACCCGTCGGCGGCCTCAACGGCGTCCAGGACGAGTTCGTAGCGCTCGGCGAGGTCGGCGAGCACATGGTCGTGATCGAACGAGTCTCGATGGCCGACGTGAAGTGCAGCCGCCGAGCCGCCCACCAGCACGGCGTCGGGCACGACCTGTTGAAGTGCGGCGGCGGACGTCAACACCGCGCGGAGCGTCGGCGAGAGATCCTTCGGAACGACCATCTCGGGAGCTTATCAGATCTGATATCAGCGGAGGGGTCCTCGCGTTCAGAGGACCTGCACCGTGCCGTGCTCGGGGTCGACCTCGACCTGGGAGCCGTGGGGGATCCGGGCCGTCGCGCCATGGGCGCCGATGATGGCCGGGAGCCCGAACTCGCGCGCCACGATCGCAGCGTGGCAGACCGCTCCGCCCTCCTCCACGACGATCGCACCGATGATCGGGAACAGCGAGTTCGCCGACGGTCCGGTGAACGGCGCGACCAACACATCGCCCGGCTGGAGCTGATCGAAGGCGAGCATCAGGTCGCGCACCACGCAGGCTCGCCCGCGATACGCGGTGGTGCCGATCCCGATCCCGGTCACGGTGGATGCATCGTCGGGCGCGGGCGGC
>JBGTCW010000523.1:0-1970 GCA_041748635.1 Ilumatobacteraceae bacterium
CGCCCAAGGGGCCGCGATGGATCCGGCCGCCGACGTGATCACCCGGATCGCCGACGGAGCCGAGGCGAGTGTTCGGTTCATGGCCGACCACGCGGCGTACTTTGCGTTGCTCGACGTCGAGCGCAGCGATCCCGAGGTTGCCGACGTGCTCGCCGAGGGCGCCGGGGTCTACCTCGGCGACGTGCGGCGCCTGGTCGAGGAGGGCCAACGGGCCGGCACGATCGCCGACGCTCCCGTCGACCTGCTCGCGGTCGGTGTGCTCGGCACGGTGTCGTCGTTCTCGAACTCGTACCGCAACGGTCGCCTTGGCGACGACATCTCGGTCGACGAACTCGCGCTGTTCGTCCGCCGATGGGTCGTCAACGCGCTGCGGTGACGGGTCACTGGTAGGCAGCAACCAGTCGATTCAGCTACCGGCGAGGTCGGCGTACCGGGCCACGAGCACGTGCTCGAAGGCCTCGACGAGTTCGGGATCGAACTGGGTGCCTGCGCCGGACACCACGAACCGGAACGCCTCGCCACGCGTCCACTCCCGCTTGTACACCCGACGCGTCGCCAGCGAGTCGAACACGTCGGCGATCGCAACGATGCGGCCCGACAGCGGGATCGAGGTTCCGCTCAGGCCGTTGGGATACCCGGACCCGTCCCACCATTCGTGATGCGACCATGCGGCTTCCGCGGCGAGCGCGAACAGCTCGGTCGACACGCCCGACAGCAACCGGCGACCGAACACGGTGTGCTGCTTGATCTCGTCAAACTCCTCGACGGTGAGCGGGCCGGGCTTCAACAGCAGCTTGTCGTTCACAGCAACCTTGCCGATGTCGTGCAGTCGAGCGGCGAGACGCAGTCGTTCGCACCACTCCGGCGGCTCACCGATGGCGTGGCCGATCTCGGCGGCGAGGTCGGCAACGCCATCGGTGTGGCGCGTCGTGTTGCCACCGCGCATCTCGGCGAGTGCGGCGAGACGCTCGTAGGCCTCGAGGTGATAGGCGTCGACGTCGGTGTGTTCAGCGGCGTACTCAGCGATCAGTCGAGAGGTGGTGAGCCGGGTGACCTGGCCGAGCAGCCGGGCGTTCTCGCTGTGGTGGGCGACCTGAACCGTCCGCATCCGCAGGTCGGCGGCATCGGCGACCACCTCGCGGTGCAGCGCGAAGTGACGCTCGCGATGCTCGAGGGCCTCGGACAGTTTGCCCGCCTGCTTGTACGTCACGGCGAGCAGGTCGTGGACTTCGAGTTCCAGCTCACGATGATCGGTGCGGTCGGCGAGATCGAGCGCTGCGAGCAGCACCGCGACCGCCTCGTCGTGACGCCCGTCTCGCAGCGCCACGCGACCCTCCGCAACCAGCACGGTGAGCTGCTCCGTCGCCGACGGTTCGTCGCCGGTCTCGGCGCGGGCTTGCCACGTCGTGCGCGCCTCATCGAAGCACGCGTCAGCGGAGGCGGGATCGCCGAGCCCTGCATGCGCTTCGGCGAGGTCTGCGAGCAGACTGCCGACGAGATGCGGGGCATCGACACGAGCCAGCGCAAGCGCCCGATGTCCGAGTTCCACCGCCCGGATGTGCTGACCCCGACGTCCGCTGATCCGAGCGAGGTTGCCGAGCACCATCGCGTCGACGTCCGGTCGCCCGAACGTCTCGTTGACTGCGAGTGCGGTCTCGTAGGTGCTGATCGCCCGGTCGTAATCGGCCATCGACTGATAGATGGCGGCGACCGTGTGCAGGATCCGGCCCTCGTCGACGACGTGCCCGGTCGCTCGGTACACCTGCAGCGCCCGCTGGCAGTGTTCGAGCGCGTCGGCATAGTTGCTCGCCTGGTAGTGGACGACGCCGAGCAGGTGCAGCGACCACGCCAACGGGAGGCTGATCTCGTTCGGCTCGGCCAGCTCGACCGCTTCGGTGGCGAGGGCGAAGGCATGCTCGGCCCGGCCGCGCTGGTGGGCGATCGACGCGAGGTGGTACAGCGCCTCGGCC
>JBGTCW010000524.1:0-16851 GCA_041748635.1 Ilumatobacteraceae bacterium
CGAGGCCGGCGTCTACGACAGGATCCGTACGGCCGGGCGCACGGCCTGGGCGTTGGTGGGCATGGCCGTGCTGCTGGCGCTGCTCGGGATGTTGTTGTGGGTGCTGCGGTCCCTGGTGGCGCCGCTGGTCCTGGCCGGGGCCATCGTGTTCCTGCTCAATCCCGTGGTGACGCGCCTGCAGGGACGTCATATCCCGCGAGCCTTGGGCACCGCGCTGGCATACCTCAGCGCCCTCGGGGTCGTCGCGCTGACGGTGTTCCTGGTGGCCCCGTTGGCCATCGACCAGTACGACGACCTGGCCGCCGAGTGGCCCGAGCTGCGTCAAGATCTTGAGGATCAGATCAACGATCTCTCCGAGCGCTCACAGGAGGGGGACTGGCCGGTCGTGATCCCGTCCTTCCAGGAGCTGGAGGACCAGTTCTCCAGCGGGTCCTCGGCCGATCTCGATGGCGACGGTGTGACCTCCGACGACGAGCGCCAGTCCGCCTTCGCTGATCAGCTCTCGACGGCGCGCGAGCTCGCCCTCCAGGTGTTCCACGTGGGGATCATCTTCGTGCTGGCGCCGATCATCGCGTTCTACCTTCTCGTCGATCTGCCGCACATCCGACGCGTCTGCCGGTCGCTCGTCCCCGAGCGGGCTCGAGCTGACGTCATGGTGGTGTGCCGTCGCCTGAGCACAGCCATCGGGGGCTACTTCCGCGGGCAGCTGGCCGTGGCGTTGGTGGTCGGCGTGATGGCGTCGGCCGCCATGGCCATCATCGATCTGCCCTTCTGGCTGATCGTCGGCATGGTGGCCGGCTTGTTCAACCTGATCCCGCTCATCGGGCCGTGGATCGGCGCCATCCCGGGCATCATCATCGCCTTCACCACCGGAGGCGGCCTCAGCCAGGCCGTCGGCGTCGCCGTTGCCATGGCCATCGTGCAACAGATCGACAACCACTTCATCAGCCCGATCGTGATGCAGCGAGCCGTGAAGCTCCACCCGGCCGTGGTGATGCTGGCCTTGCTGGCCGGAGGTACCCTCGGCGGGTTCTTCGGGCTGCTACTCGCCGTTCCCGCCACTGCCGTGCTCAAGATCGTGCTCGGCCACACCTGGCGTCACTTCGTGCTCGGGGAGCCCCTCGATGCGATCGAGGCCCGCTGGGAGGTCGAAGACGATGCCCAGGTGCCCGGGGGCGTGGTCGAAGCCGTCGGTGCCGACATGGAAGACGACGACGACGTTGACGTGGGGGCCGACCTCGAGCGTGCTCCGGCCCTCACGCCGGCCGAGGCGCACACCGCCGACGGCGATGCTGGGGAGCCACCGCTGGCCGGCGCCACGCCCCAGAGCGAGTCCTCGTCAAGGCCCTGAACGCAGCCGTTGTCACGGGGTGCGCTCAGGCACTGCGACGGCGATAGCTCGCGACCTCGAGCAGCGGAGGACGCTGGTCGTTTCGCACCTCGATCGGTTCGAGATCGGGCCGCACGAGCATGGCGGCGTGCAGGGGGTCGGGCTGGTGGTCGGCCCGTCCCAGCGCCGCCTGGAGGACCGCCAAGGCCTGCGGGCCCAGCTCGTCGAGTGGACGGTTCCGGTGGCGGCGCACACCGAGGTCCACCTGGGCCATCGCTTCGGTGCCGACGAGGTCGGCGACGTCGATGAGGAGCCCGAGATCCACCCCGTAGCCCTGAATGAACGGAAGGCGTTCGAGGAGCGACCGGCGTCCGGCGTACTCCCCGGCGAGCGGCTGCACGATCGAAGACAGGTGAGGGAACAGCATGGAGATCACCGGTCGCGCCATCAGCTCGGTCACCCGGCCTCCGCCGTGGGCACTTCCGGCAACCGGGCGGTCGTAGAACCCCTTCACGAAGTCGATGTCGGCGCGGGTGAGGAGCGGGCCCACCAGGCCCACCACGAACTGGGCACCGAAGTCCACGATGTCGGCGTCGCACCAGACGATGAGGTCGCCCTCAGCGGCGGCGACGGACTTCCACAGGGCCTCGCCCTTGCCCTGGCCCGGGCCGAGCTCGGGCAGCACCTGGTCGACCATCACCACCCGTGCTCCCGCATCGGCGGCCACCTTTGCGGTGGCATCCTCGGAGTGGTCATCGATCACCAGCACCTCGTCGACGAGTCCGTGGTCGGGGCCGACGTGGTGCAGGATCTCCTCCACGATGGCGCCGACGGTGCTGGCCTCGTCCCGGGCCGGCAGGCACACCGACACGGCGAGCCCCTGACGCAGCTTGGCTTCGACCAGCGAACCGACTCGGAAGTCGTCGTGGTGGAAGGTCCGAAACAGGGGCCGACGCACCCGAACATTCAACCGGCGGTCCACTGTGTCGGCAACTCGTGCTCAAGCCGAGCGGTGCTCGGGAATGACTGGGGGCGCGCCGAGGTTCACTACGATCGTCCCGTTAACGCCCCCTCCCGAGGAACCGCCCCGATGAGCGTCACCGTCCGCGTGCCCACCACCCTTCGCACCCTCACCGGAGGTCAGGCCGAGGTGTCGGTCGATGGCGCCACGGTGGGTGAGGTGCTGGCCGCACTGGAGGCCATCCACCCGGGTTTCGCAGAGCGCATCCTCGACGCTGAGGGCGGCCTCCGCCGCTTTGTCAACGTGTTCGTGGCCGACGATGACGTCCGATTCCTCCAGGCCATGGACACCCCGGTGCCCCACGGTGAGACGGTTTCGATCATCCCCGCCGTCGCCGGTGGCTGACCCGCGTTAGCACTCGGCGGTTGCGAGTGCTGATCCGAGGTGCTTGACTCTTAGCAGTCAAGCACCGCGAGTGCTAACGCAACCATCCGCCAACGGAGGACCATCCGCCGATGCCCAAGACCATCTCCTTCGACGACGAGGCCCGCCGCGGTCTCGAGGCCGGCATGAACAAGCTGGCCGACGCCGTGCGCGTCACCCTCGGCCCGAAGGGTCGAAACGTCGTGCTCGACAAGAAGTGGGGCGCCCCCACGATCACCAAGGACGGCGTGTCCGTCGCCAAGGACATCGAGCTCGAGGATCCCCTCGAGAAGATGGGCGCCGAGCTGGTGAAGGAGGTGGCCAAGAAGACCGACGATGTCGCCGGTGATGGCACCACCACCGCCACCGTCTTGGCCTGGGCCATGGTGCGCGAGGGCCTCAAGAACGTTGCCGCCGGCGCCAACCCCATGGCGCTCAAGCGGGGCATCGAAGCCGCCGTCGAGGCCGCTGTCGCCAACCTTGGCACCATGTCCCGCGACGTTGAGTCGAAGGAGCAGATCGCTCAGGTGGCGGCCATCTCCGCCAACAACGACACCGAGATCGGTACCACCATCGCCGAAGCCATCGACAAGGTCGGCAAGGACGGCGTGGTCACCGTCGAGGAGTCGAACACCTTCGGCATCGAGATGGATCTCGTCGAGGGAATGCGCTTCGACAAGGGCTACATCTCGCCGTACTTCGTCACCGACACCGACCGCATGGAAGCCGTGCTGGAGGATCCGTACATCCTCCTCGTGAGCTCCAAGATCACCGCCGTGCGCGACATGCTGGCCGTGCTCGAGAAGGTCATGCAGTCGGGCAAGCCGCTGCTGATCATCGCCGAGGACATCGAGGGCGAGGCTCTGGCCACCCTCGTGGTGAACAAGATCCGTGGCACGTTCCGCTCCGCCGCCGTGAAGGCGCCCGGCTTCGGCGAGCGCCGCAAGGCCATGCTCCAGGACATCGCCATCCTCACCGGCGGCCAGGTTGTGGCCGAAGAGGTCGGCCTCAAGCTGGAGAACACCACGCTCGACCTGCTTGGCTCCGCCGCCAAGGTGATCATCACCAAGGACGAGACCACCATCGTCCAGGGCTCGGGCGACGATGCCGACATCAAGGGTCGCATCCAGCAGATCAAGAACGAGATCGACAACACCGACTCCGACTACGACCGCGAGAAGCTCCAAGAGCGCCTGGCCAAGCTGTCGGGCGGCGTGGCCGTCCTCAAGGTCGGCGCCGCCACCGAGGTGGAGCTCAAGGAGAAGAAGCACCGCATCGAAGACGCTGTGTCCTCCGTGCGTGCAGCCATCGAGGAAGGCGTGGTCGCCGGTGGCGGCACCGCCCTCATCCGTGCGCGGCCCGCCGTTCAGGCCGTCGTCGACTCGCTGGAAGGCGACGAGAAGACCGGCGCCAAGACGGTCTGGGAGGCGCTCACCGCGCCGGCTCGCAACATCGCCAACAACGCCGGGCTCGAAGGGTCCGTCGTCGTGCGCGAGATCGAGGCCGCCGAGGGTCCGATAGGGATGAACGCCGCAACCGGCGAGATGATGGACCTCATCGCAGCCGGCATCATCGATCCGGCCAAGGTGACCCGTGCGGGTCTCCAGAACGCCGCGTCGATCGCCGCGATGGTGCTCACCACCGAGTGCCTCGTCGCCGACGAGCCCGAAGACGACGCTGGTGGCGGCATGCCCGGCGGCGGCATGGGTGGCATGGGCGGCATGATGTGACGTGATCCAGTGACGGCGTGAGCCGTCGGATCACACGTCCGACACACCGAATCAGCGAACGGAGCCCCGGGGTGAGACCTCGGGGCTCCGTCGCGTCTGCGAACCCGACGACGCCGGAGGGTCTGTGCGGATCTGATTGCGGACGCTGCCACCAGATCCGCACGGACTTGGGTGACCCGGGCTCGTAGGCTTCACGGCGATGGTGCAGATCGAGCGAATCCAGCGTCCGTTCTGGTCGCATCAGCTCGTCGAGTACCTCGTCGGCATCGGCCTGATCAGTGCCTCGGTGCAGATGCCGCAGCCGGCGGTCCCGGCCGTGCTCGGATTGATCATCATCTTGAACGCGGCGATTGCGAAGGGTGCGGCCGGGGCGTTCCGGCTCACCGGCAAGCGACTGCACCGACAGCTCGACCTGGTGGTCATGGTGCTGCTGGTGGTGGGTGCCGTGCAGCCGTGGATCTCGATCGACAACGTCGGACGGATGTTGCTCGGTGGCGTTGCGTTCGTGATGTGGTTTGTGTGGTTCCACACGGACTTCACCGAGAAGGTGCCGCGGGCCGAGCGGAAGGCGGCCAGCGCCGAACGACCGTCGAGCGAGGCCCTCGGCCGAGGCGCGGGACGCGTCGTCGGAGGTGGCGTCAACTCGCTGAAGCGCTGGAAGGACTCCTTCAACAGCGGCGCCGACGGCGACTGACTCCCTGCCGCGCAGCTGCCGGCGTCGCCACCTGGCGGTACCGTCGCAGTCCATGAACGACTGGAGAACGCAGACCTGGCTCGTGGCCGGCGGGCGCAACCGTGCGGCCGGCGAGCCGCTCAACGTCGCCCCGGTTTTCGCGTCGAACTTCTATCTGCCCGACGACCGTCTCTACAGCCGAACGGACGGCACGACCACCACCGACGCGCTTGAATCGCTGCTCGGACGCCTCGACGGTGGACGGTCGCTCGTGTTCGCATCAGGGATGGCGGCAGCGGCGGTCGTTTTCCAACGCCTGGCCGTCGGTTCCCAGATCGCCGTGCCGACCGACCCGTACCACGGCGTCGCCGGCATCGTCGCCGAGGGCGAGCGGCAGGGTCGGTGGACGGTGCGTCGACTCGATCAGGCCGATACCGCCGCCTGGGTCGACGCAGTCGCAGCGTGCGACCTCGTCTGGCTCGAGTCGCCCGAGAACCCGCTCCTCACGGTCGCCGATCTCCCGACGATCTGCTCGACGCCCCGGCCCGACACCACGATCGTGGCGATCGACGGCACGTTCGCGACACCGCTCAATCAACAGCCGCTGGCACTGGGCGCCGACGTCGTGATGCACTCGGCGACCAAATTCATCGGCGGGCACTCCGACCTGCTCGCCGGCGTGCTGACCGTCGCCCGAGACGACCTCTACGACGAGTTCCACGAACGGCGACTGCTCCACGGCGCGACGATCGGAGCGATGGAGGCCTTCCTCACGATCCGCGGCGCCCGGACGCTCGGCCTGCGACTCGAACGATCTCAGGACAACGCGATCGAACTCGCGCGCCGGCTCGAAGCGCATCCGGAAATCGCTCGGGTGCGCTACCCGGGGCTGGCCAGCCATCCGACACATGTGGTCGCCGCACGCTTCATGTCGGGCTTCGGCGCCATGGTGTCGTTCGAGACGACCGGCCCGGGCGAGCGGGCGACCGAGGTGTGCGAGCGGGCGGAACTGATCAACCACGCCACCAGCCTCGGGGGCGTCGAGTCGACGATGGAACGACGTGCGACGATCCCCGGCCAGGAGCGGATCCCTCCGACGCTCATCCGCTTCAGTGTCGGTTGCGAGGACGTCGACGACTTGTGGGCCGACCTCGATCGAGTGCTGGCTTCGACCGCTCGGGGCGTCGGCAGATGAACGAACGCCGTCGCGGCGGTGGCCAGCAGATCCCGCGTCCGGAGGTGTGGACCGAACATCAGGATCCCCCGTGGCCGGAGGGCACGCAGTGGGCGCTCGGAGATGTGATCGCTCGCGTGAGCGACCGTCCGGGTCCGGTCCTTCCAGCGTTCCCCGACGCACGTGTTTCGGCGGTGCTGATTGCGCTCGTCGATGGCGACGACGGGCCCGAGGTGCTGCTGACGCGACGGTCGATGTCGATGCGCAATCACCGAGGTGAGATCAGCTTCCCGGGAGGTCGTCTCGACCCCGGTGAGACTCCGGTGGAGACGGCGCTGCGTGAAGCGCACGAGGAGGTCGGCCTCGATCCGTCGCTGCCCACGATCGTCGGAGAACTCGCGCACCTGAACACGATCGTGAGCCGGAGCTACATCGTTCCGGTCGTCTCGGTACTCGACCACCGGCCCGACGTCGAACCATTGACGGGCGAGGTCGATCGGGTGCTGTGGACGCCGCTGGGCGAACTCGCCCGTCCGGGCACCCATCGCTTGGAACGCTGGGGAACCCCGCCGCTGGACCGGTCGCTGCACTTCTTCGAACTCGACGACGAAACTGTCTGGGGCGCCACCGCCCACATGCTCGTCGACCTGCTCGCACGAACGACGTGAGGGCTCAACGGGTCTCGCCGTTCACGTGCTCCAGCCGCCGCTGAAGCTGAAGAACTGACCGGTCTGGAACCGGCTCGTCCCGTCGAGGAGCACGGAGGTGAACGCAGCGAGTTCGTCCATCGTGCCGAGCTTGCGCATCGGGACCTGCGCCTCGATCGCAGCCCGGCGTTCGGGGTCGGTGTCGGCCCGTGACGCTTTCAGGAAGCCGGGGAAGTCCATGTAGTTGGTGCCGACGGCGTTGACCTGAACACCATCACGAGCGTGCTCGAGTCCGACCGCTCGCACGAGCCCGTTGGCACCGGCGCGGGTGGCGCCGTAGATCGAGGTGATCGGATCGGGCCGGGCGCCGGTGGCCGACGTGAACACGACGATCTGGCCCTGCTCGGCCGCCACCATCGGCGGGATGACGGCCTGCAGGCCGTGGAACACCATGTCGAGGTTCATCCGCTTGACGCGATCCCACTGGTCGGTCGTCATGTCGAGGAACTTGCCGACGACGATGAGCCCGGTCACCAGACACGCCGAGTCGAGCCGACCGAATCGGTCGAGGGAGGCGCCGACGAGCGCAGCGTTGCCCTCGGCGGTCGCCAGATCGACGTCCGTGACGGTCAGCACGCTGGCGCCCAGCGCTTCGAGCGCGGGGATCTGGTCGGTGAATGCGACCTCGACCCCGACCATCGTGTCGTCGCCGGCGCTCCCCTGCAGGACGAGGTCGAAGCCGCGCGCAGCCAACGATCGAGCCAGTGCGGGCCCGACGTAGCCGGTGGCCATCGTGATGAGTGCGACGGGGCGATCGTTCGTCATCGTCCCATCGTGCCAAGTTGCTGGAGGAGGCGCCAGGCCGATTCGACATGATGACGTTCGGTCGATCGGGCGCCGATCGAGACGCGGAGCACCGAGCGCCCATCGAGGACGGTGCGGGTGAACAGCGCCTCGCCGGTGGCGTTCGCAGCCTCGATCATGGCGTCGGTCGCATCGTTCGCATCGACGAGGGCGTCCCCGCGTCGAGCGAGGCACAACAGGTTGAGCGGATGCGGGGCGACGATGTCGAAGCGGTCGTCAGCGGCAACCCATCGAGCCAGTGCCTGGGTGAGCTCGACGTGGCGGCGGATCATCTCCTGGAACGACGCGACCCCATCGCAGCGGATGGCGAACCAGAGCTTGAGCGCCCGGAATCGCCGTCCGAGCGGAATCTGCCAGTCTCGGTAGTCGATCACCGCGCCCGCCTCGGCCGCCTCCGACCGCAGGTACTCGGGCAGGATGCTGAGCGCCCCGAGCAGGGCATCCAGGTCAGCAGTCCAGTAGAGGTTGCAGTCGAAGTTCACTCCCATCCACTTGTGCGGGTTGGTGCAGTACGAGTCGGCGGCGTCGAGGCCGGCATTGACCCAGCGGAACTCCGGCGCAAGCGCAGCGATGCCCGACATCGCGGCATCGACGTGGAGCCAGACGTCGTGGCGGCGGCACACGTCACCGATCGCCGGTGTCGGATCGAACGCCATCGACGACGTGGTGCCGTGGGTCGAGCACACGAAGAACGGCACCAGACCGGCAGCGCGGTCGGCGGCGATCATCTCGTCGAGCTCGTCGACCCGCATGGCGAAATCGTCGTCGTGGGGCACGGTACGGATCCGTTGCGTTCCGACGCCTGCGATCCGCAGCCCCTTCTCGATGCTCGAGTGCGCTTGCGAGGTCGCGTACGCGACGAGCTTCGTGGTGTCGCCATCGTGGTTGACAGCGCCGGCCGTCGCTCGCCAGCGGGCGGACAGGACCGCGACCAACGTCGCCTCGCTCGCCGTTCCCTGGATGACCCCGCCGCCGTGATCGCTCGTCGATCGGAACCGCTCCGGGAGGTCGAGGAGCTCCTGCATCCAGTCGAGCATCAGGGTCTCGACCTCGGTGCATGCCGGTGATGTCACCCAACTCATGCCCTGCACGCCGAGGCCGGCGGACAGCAGCTCGCCGAGGATCGACGGGAACGAGGTGTTGGCCGGGAAGTAGGCGAAGAAGCCGGGGTGCTGCCACTGGGTGAGGCCGGGCACGACCACACGCTCCACATCGGCCATGACGTGGTCGAACGATTCGGGCTCGGTCGGCGGGTGTTCGGGGAGGAGGGCCCGGACGTCGCCAGGGGAGACGGCCGATCCGACCGGTCGCTGTTCGACGGTTCCGACGTATTCGGCGATCCAGTCGATGAGGTCGTGGCCGTGTGCGCGGAACTCGTCGGGGGTCACGCGCTGGATCGTACGCGCGTCGCTCGTGGCACCCCGAACCACCCGATCGCGGTCCCCGCAGACCTGGTCGCGGGGGACCGCGATCAGTCGGAGGCGGGCTCGGTGAGTCGCTGCTGGTTGCGGCGGACGCCCCAGGCGATCCGGCCGAACACCAGCAGCAGGCCGGAGATCATCACGATCGCGACCGCATTCTGGTGCCAACCGCCGCGGGCCTCGCTGCCGCATCCGGGTTGCTGCAACATCCCGACGCAGTCGGTCAGGTCGCGGTTCTCGGGAAGGAACGGGTTGGCCTCGTCGACGACGATCTCGTCGCCGCCGGCTTCGGCGGGTGGTGCCGTCGGCGGTGGTGCGCTCGCGTACGCGAACTGAGATCCGAACGATCCCACGACGAGCGTGACGGCGAACAGGATGCGGACGAACCACGGGCCTGATCTACGATTCACCCTCTTGAGTCAACCGCAGCATCACGACGTCCACACTGTTCGGCCCACCGTTCTCGTCGTCGACTTCGGCGCCCAGTACGCCCAGTTGATCGCCCGTCGGGTGCGTGAGCTGAAGGTGTACTCCGAGATCGTCCCGCACCGCATCACCGCCGCGGAAGTGGCGGAACGCAAGCCCGCGGCGATCATCCTGTCCGGAGGACCCAAGAGTGTGCACGTGGAGGATGCCCCGTCGCTCGATGCCGCCATCTACGACCTCGGCGTGCCGGTACTCGGCATCTGCTACGGCGCGCAGTTGATCGCCCAGCAGCTCGGCGGTGTGGTGGGTCGGGGTATGCAGGGCGAGTACGGCCGTGCGCTGCTGACCCGGACCGGACCGTCGCTCCTCCTGCCCGACGACGCGGCCGAACAGCACGATGTGTGGATGAGCCACTTCGACGGCGTCACCGAGGCGCCCGATGGCTACACCGTCACCGCCACCACACCTGGCGCACCTGTCGCGGTCCTGGAGAACGACGAGCGGCGGATCTACGGCGTGCAGTTCCATCCCGAGGTCGTCCATTCGCCGCACGGAATGGCCGTCCTGGCACGCTTCCTCCACGAACGAGCGGAGATCCCGAACGACTGGGAGATGACGTCGGTGATCGACGAGCAGGTCGACGAGATCCGCGAACGGGTCGGTTCCGATCGGGTGATCTGTGGGCTGTCGGGCGGCGTCGACTCGTCGGTTGCCGCAGCATTGGTGCACAAGGCGATCGGCCATCAGCTGACGTGCATCTATGTCGACACGGGGTTGATGCGCAAGGGCGAGAGCGATCAGGTCGTCGAGACCTTCCGTCGCAACCTCGGCATCGAGCTGATCCACGTCGACGCCGGCGACCGATTCTTCGCCGCGCTCGAAGGCGTCACCGAACCCGAGGCGAAGCGCAAAGCGATCGGCGAGCAGTTCATTCGGGTGTTCGAGGAGAACACCGGCGGGCTCACCGACGCCAAGTGGCTCGTGCAGGGCACCCTCTACCCCGACCTGATCGAGAGTGGCGGCACCGACGGGACGGCGTCGGTGATCAAGAGCCACCACAACGTGGGTGGGTTGCCCGACGACATGAGCCTCGAGCTGATCGAGCCGCTGCGTGAGCTGTTCAAGGACGAGGTGCGCAAGCTCGGTACCGAGCTGGGATTGCCCGACGAGATGGTGTGGCGTCAGCCGTTCCCCGGCCCCGGCCTCGGCGTGCGGATCATCGGCGAGGTCACCCGCGAGCGGGTGGCGTTGCTGCAGGAGGCCGACGCGATCGTGCGCGAGGAGCTGCGACTGGCCGGACTCGAACGTGAGATCTGGCAGTCGTTCGCCGTGCTCGCCGACATCCGATCGGTCGGGGTCATGGGCGATGAGCGCACGTACGGTCACCCGATCATCATCCGGGCTGTCACGAGCGACGACGCGATGACCGCCGACTGGGCCCGCATCCCGTACGACGTGCTGGAGACCATGTCGCAACGCATCATCAACGAGGTGCCCGGCATCAATCGGGTCGCCTACGACATCACCTCGAAGCCTCCCGGCACCATCGAGTGGGAGTGAACTCACCTGCCGCGGTCGTGACGACCGCGGCGGCAGACGTGACATGCGACACGTGTACTTCCGTCAGCCATTCGCAACACGTTCGTCACATTCGCTAGGCTCCCCTCCGACCTATGCGACACCCTTCGAAGCAGTTCCTGCGTGGCCTTCCGGTCGCATTGGCCATTTCATTCGCCCTCCCCGTGGCGTTCCCGGCAGTCGTCGGCGCCCAGAGCGTCGACCAGCAACAGCAGCTGGTCGAAGACATCGTCGACGAACTCGAGCGGCTCGAGGAGCGCGCTCGCAAGCTCGGCGAGAACTACGTCGAGGCGATCGACACCAAGGGCCTGCTCGAGGTCGAGATCACCGAGGCCGAGGCGCGCATCGCCGAGCGCGAGGCCGAACTGAATCAGCTCCGTGCCAGCCTGAGTGACATGGCCCTGCGCTCGTTCGTCGGCGGCGGAACGGTGCCGCTCGGTCCGCTCTTCGAGGACTCCGAGAACCTCAACGATGCCGTCAAGCGCGAAGAACTGGCACGGGTCGCGCTGAGCGCCGGAGACATCACCACCGACGAACTGAACGCGTTCGTCGACGACCTCAACGACGAGAAGGCAGAACTCGACCGCAACCGCCTCGAGGCCGACCAGCTCGCCGCATCGCTCACCGAGGCCCAGGCCGAGACCGATCGGCTGACCTCGGAGTACACCCAGGCCCGCGCCGACGCCGAGGCCCGACTCGGTGAGTTGGTCGCCCAGGAGGAGCAGCGGCGCGCCGAGGAGTCGGCCCGACGCCTCCGCCAGCAGGCAGCGGCGACCGCGTCGTCCGGGGGCTCGAACTCGGGCGGCAACAGCTCCAGTGGCAACAGCTCCAGCACGGGCGCGAACACGTCGTCGTCGGGCGGCTCATCGTCGTCGAGTGGATCGACAGCAGACAGCGGCTCGAGCTCGGGAAGCGGTGGCGGCTCGTCGGCTCCCGCAGTGTCGTCCCGCGCGGGCATTGCCGTCCAGGCGGCACTGGCGCAGCAGGGCGTGCCATACCGGTATGCCACCTCCATCCCCGGAGTCGGCTTCGACTGTTCCGGGCTGACCGGGTACGCGTGGGCACAGGCGGGCGTGGGTCTGCCGCACCAGTCGGGCATGCAGTTCGCGGCCACGCCTCGGGTGCCGATCAGCGAAGCGCAGGCCGGCGACCTGTTGTTCTTCTATAGCCCGATCAGCCACGTGAGCATCTACCTCGGCAACGGCACGCAGGTGCACGCTCCCAACACCGGCACGGTCGTCAACGTCGCGTCGGTCAACTGGGGCAAAGTCGTCGGCGTCGGCCGACCCGGCTGACCTGTCGCTGGTCGCGCGGTGCCAGGCACCGGCGTGACCTCGTGGTGCGGCTACGGTCGGGCACCGTGCAGGAACCGGTACACGGCATCGACATCCCTCGTGTGACGGCGTGGCTCGTCGACAACATCGACGGCGCCACCGCCCCCTTCGAGTTCACAGCGATCGTCGGTGGTCGTTCGAATCTCACGTACACCGTCCGGGGAGCCGACGGCACGAAGTACGTGCTGCGCCGCCCGCCCACCGGTGCCGTGCTGGCGACCGCGCACGACATGGCGCGCGAACACAAGATCATCTCCGCAGTCGGCCTGACGTCGGTTCCGGTGCCGCCCGCCCTCGGAGTGTGTACCGACGACCAAGTGAATGGAGCTCCCTTCTACGTGATGGCGTTCGTCGACGGCGTCGTGCTCGACAGCGCCGCCAAGGGCGGAGCGCTGACCGTCGATGCACGTCGCGCAGCCGGATTCGATCTGATCGACGTGCTTGCCGACCTGCACGCCGTCGACGTCGACGCAGTGGGCCTGGGGGATCTGGCGAAGCGCGAGGGGTACGTCGAGCGGCAGGTCAAGCGCTGGAGCACCCAGTGGGAGCGTTCGAAGACTCGCGAGTTGCCCGCCGTCGAGGAGGTCGCCCGCCGCCTCGCCGAGCGGTTCCCGCAACAGCAGGACGTCTCGATCGCCCACGGCGACTACCGGTTCGGCAACGTGCTCACCGACCCTGTCGGCGGTCGTATCAACGCGGTGCTCGACTGGGAACTGTGCACGCTCGGCGATCCTCTCGCCGACGTCGGCTACATCGGCGTGTACTGGGCTGACCCTGGCGCCGCGCAGGTGCGGCCCAACGACCCGACCGGCATCGCAGGGTTCCCGACCTACGCCGAGTTGCTCGAGCGCTATGCCACCCGCACCGGTCGCGATCTGGCGGAGATCGACTACTACCTCGCGTTCGGATCGTTTCGCCTCGCAGTGATCTCCGAGGGTGTCTACGCCCGCTATCTCCACGGCGCGATGGGCGACCAGGGCATCAGTGCCGAACAACTCGATGCGTTCAAGGTGGGCACGGAGGTCCTCGCAGAGTCGGCGCTCGACGCGATGCGACGGCTGTGAACGCAGCGGGATCTGGCAAGATCGGTCGATGAGTTCCACGACCGACGTGCTCGCTGGATGGGAGGTCGGGGAGTTCTCCGCCGCCGGCTTCACCCGTCCGACCTATCGACGCGGGCAGGGACCCGGTGTGATCGTGGTGCACGAGGTCCCCGGCATCACGCCGCTCGTCACGAAGTTCGCCAACGAGGTGGTCGACCGCGGGTTCACGGTGATCATGCCGTCGCTGGTCGGCACCCCGGGCAGGGCGCCTACGAACGTCTACGCACTGCGGCAGATGGCCAAGGTGTGCATCGCTCGTGAGTTCACCGCGCTCGCCCTCAACCGGACCTCACCGATCATCGCGTGGCTCCGTGCGCTCGCTCGCAACCTCCACCAGGAGGTCGGTGGTCCAGGTGTCGGCGCCGTCGGAATGTGCTACTCCGGTGGATTCGCCCTCGGGATGATGGTCGACGACATCATGCTGGCGCCGGTGTTGTCGCAGCCATCGCTACCGCTTCCGCTCGGCAAGGCGCGCGGCGCTGATCTGAACGTGTCGGCCGACGATGCCGCCGCGATCGCCGAACGGGCCGCTGCAGGGTGCCAGGTGCTCGGGCTTCGCTTCGCCGACGACAAGCTGGTCGGCGATCGCTTCTCGTCGTTGCGCGAACTGCTCGGCGACGCGTTCATCGCCGTCGAGCTCCCCAGCAGCAAGGCGTCCGACCATTCCGTGCTCACCGAGCAACGCGACGAAGCCAGCGTCACCCGTGTCCTCGACTTCTTCGTCGAGAAGCTCCAGCCCTGAGCCGTGCACCATCCGTTCTCGTGAACAACTTCACGTCTCAGAGGTGGAGTTGTTCACGAGAAGGGGTCAGAGGGCGGCTTCGGCGTGCTCCTTGGCCCGGCGATAGTCGGCCTTGCCGTTCGGGGCCCGGGGGACGTGGTCGACGAAGATCACCGACTTCGGAGCCTTGTAGCCGGCGAGGTCGGTCTTGACCGAGGCGATGATCCCGGCGGAGTCGACCGCTGCACCATCCTCGAGGGACACCACCGCGGTGACGGCCTGGCCGAACTTCTCGTTCTCGATGCCCACCACCAGGCAGTCGCGCACACCCTCGACGCGCTTCACGGCCTCCTCGACCTCCTCGGGGAACACCTTCTCGCCACCGGTGTTGATCACCTGGCTGCCGCGTCCGAGGAGGATGAGCGAGCCGTCGGCAGCGACCTTCGCGAAGTCGCCGGGGAACGAGTAGCGCACCCCGTCGATGACCCGGAAGGTCCGGGCCGACTTCTCCTCGTCCTTGTAGTAGCCGATGGGCACGTTGCCGCCCGCGGCGACCATGCCGACCTCGTCGGAGCCCGGCTCGACCTCGCGGTCGTCGTCGGTGAACACCTTGGTCTCGGGCATCTTGCTGAACGTGGCGGTTTCCGACGGCACGCCCTTCATCGTGATCTGCGTTCCCATCGACCCCTCGGACGACCCGATCGCATCGACCAGGACCGCCTGCTCGATGCGTTCGAGGATCTCCTGCTTGACCTCGGAGGTCCACATGACGCCGGAGGAGATGAACATGCCGATCGACGACGTGTCGTAGGCGCCTCCACCCGGCTTGCCCTCGTCGAGCGCCCGGATGATCGGCTTGGCGAAGCTGTCGCCGACGATCGTCAACGAGGTGACCTTGTGACGCTCGACGGTGGAGAGCAGCTCATGCGCGTCGAGGCTGCGGTTCTCCAGCGTCACGACGTGGCCGCCGGCGAGGTGCGGGATGAACCAGCCGAGCCAGCATCCGGTGCCGTGCATCAGTGGCGCTGCCGGGATCGACACCAGGGTGCTGCCGTTCTCGGATGCGCCGGCGATCATTACGCCGACCTCGCTGGCATCGCTCGGCGCAGCGAGACCCAGCATCGGCAGACCGAGCATCACGAATCCACGGGTCAGCCCGCCCATGTCGTACATCACGCCCTTCGGCATGCCGGTCGTGCCGCCCGTGTACAGCATGTACAGATCGTCCTCGCCGCGCTCGATGCGCGCCATCGGCTCGTTCGATGCCTGCAGGTCGTCGTAGGCGACGGCGTTCGGTACGTGTCCGGCGTCGCCGTCGTCGACCTCGACGAGCAGCTTCAGCTTGGGGAGACGGTCCGCGACCCGGGCAACTCGGTCGCCGAGTGACGAGTGGAAGATGATCGCCTCGGAGTCGGAGTTGTCGAGCAGGTACCAGAGTTCGTCGTCGAGGTAGCGGTAGTTGACGTTGATCGGCACGCCGCGCATCTTGAAGACGCCGAATTGCGATTCCATGAACTCGTTGCAGTTGTACATGAACAACGCAACCTTCGAGTCGGGTCCGAGTCCGGCCGCATCGAGCGCCCCAGCGACTCGGGCCGCCCGGTCGTCGTACTGCGACCACGACCGGGTCGTGTCGGCGTGGGTGACGGCGGGGAGATCAGGGATGGCGTCGGCGATCGATTCCCAGACGGTGGCGAAGTGCATTTCCATGACGGTCACAGTAGCGAGATCGCCTGTGTCGACGGTCACGCAGCCCGGTGGCGGTTTGGGGTGCCGAGGGGTCAGCGCGGGCCGCCGTCGACGTCGATCACGGCGCCGGTGGTGTACGACGACGCATCGCTGGCGAGGTACAGCGCGGTGCCGATGATCTCGTGGGGCTCGCCGCCGCGCTCGAGGGCGAACCCCACCCGAGCCGAGCGCTCGAACGCGTCGAGGTCCCACGCTTTGGAGATGTCGGTCAGGAACGGACCCGGCGCGATGCAGTTGACGCGCACCTTCGGTCCGAGCGTCCGGGCCAGACCGTAGGTGAGGTTGTTCACGCCGGCCTTGGCTGCGCCGTAGACGAGCTCGTTCGGGCTGGGACGATGGGAGGCGATGGACGACACGAAGATGATCGATCCACCGTCGCTCCCCCCGTGATCGGGTCCCGCCATCCTGGTGCCGACCAGTGCCGACAGCCGGAACGGACCCTTCAGGTTGACGTCCATCACCTTGTCGTAGAGCTCCTCGGTGATGGCGTCGACGCTTGGATAGAGCGGCGACATCCCGGCGTTGTTCACGAGCACGTCGCAGCGACCGAATTCGGTATAGATCGCTTCGCAGAGCCGTTCGGCATCGTCCCACCGACCGGCGTGATAGGCGATGGCGAGCGCGCTGCGCCCGAGCGCACGTACTTCGCCGGCCAGCGCCTCGCAGGCGTCGAGCTTGCGGCTCGCGATCACGACGCCGGCGCCGCGCTCGGCGAAC
>JBGTCW010000525.1:0-1982 GCA_041748635.1 Ilumatobacteraceae bacterium
CCGTGCCAGTAGCAGAGGTCAACAATGGCACGTTAATGGCACGACTCGACCTGGCCGATCTCCAGAGGAGGCCATCTACCAGGTGTTACGTGGTGGAGACGATGGGAATCGAACCCACGACCCCCTGCTTGCAAAGCAAACCACTGCGATCCAGTAGACCCTGGTAAACCGCTATCTATCAGGGACGACGCGCTCCCTCCTGCTCCCGATGTTGACCGGTTTTGACCCCTGTTCTCCTCTGCTACTGGCACGCCAATGGCACGGCCACGGCGTGGCTATCGGGGCAGCGCCTCGGGCGGCAGTTCCCCAGGGCCGTAGTCGTTTCTGTGCGTTGCTGTCCACACCGTGACCCGGCCACCGACGACTCGGTAGGTGCCGTCGGCCTGCACGAGTGCGGTGTTCGCGTTGACGACGACGAGCGCGAGCTGCCTGCCGACCGACCGTCGGATCGCCGACACGATCGGCGATGGGATCTCGTCGAAGTGTGGCACGATCTGCACGCCTAGCCACAGACCGAAGCCGCGACGTGATCTCGGCAGCCCGGCGAACCGCTCTCCTTGCACCATTGCGCCAGCGCTACAGCCTGCGAGGAGCCCGCCGCGCTCGATCACGTCGGTGATCGCTCGCCATACCAGGCTCGATTCGAGGGTTGCGTGGAGGTAGGCGGGTTTGCCGCCGGAGAGGTAGACGAGTTGGGCGGATGCGATTCGCTCGGCGAGCGAGGGATCGTTGGCGCTGGCGCGATCCCAGACCCGTACCGGCTCGGCTTCGGCACCGAGCGCTCGAAAGTGCTCGACGCCGCGATGCATCCAGTCGTCGATCGTCTCGTCGCCTTCTCGTCCTGCTGCGGTCGGCAGGCACACGACTCGAGGTGAACCGCCCACGAGTTCGAGGAGCTGTCGATCCACGGCCGCCATCGGCGCGAGGTACTCGCCGCTTCCTACGACAGCGAGCACAGCTGTTTCGGCCTCATGGCGCCACGCCGAGGATGCGCTCGGGAGCGACGAACACGGCGAGGCGTGCATCGTCGGCCATGGCGCGGTCGTACTCGTCCCAGTCGTCGTGGGTGCCACCCGCAGCGCGGAACACCTCGCGGAGCAGCAATCTGACCGCCTCGTCATCGATGCCATCGCGGAGGTCGTCCGAGCCGATCAGCTCGGCGTGTCCAGTCACCGAGATCCACTTCCAGTCGCGCCTCACGAGCACGGTCACCTGCGATCCGCGACGGATGTGACCGACGCGGGCAGCCCGACCCATCGACACGAACGCTACATGCGGACCGCCGGTGATCGGATGATCGATGACACCGCAGTTGACGACGCTCGACAACACGCGTCCGTCGGACTGCGTCGTGCTCACGACGGCGAGGCCGTGCTCGTCCTCGAGCATTGACTTCACGCGTTCCAGGTCCAGCATGGGGTCGATTCCTTTTGGTCTGGTCATCGTGCCGCGTGTGCCTCGATGGGGTCGATGGCGTCGGCTGTGAAGTGTGCCCACACATCAGTACGGAACAGCAGCGCCAAGACGATGATCTGGAACACCATGAACACACCGATCCCGAGATACACGGTCGTCGACGATGCGGTGTCGGCCGGGATCGGGTTGGTCCACTGTGCGGCGAGACCGTGTGAGTAGTCGAAGGCACCGATGGCGTTGTAGGCCACCAGCGCACCCCACACCGCGACGCCTCGCCGCGTCCAGAACAGCCAGACCATGAACGGGACCAGGAGCCCGATGATGGCGTCACTGACGAGCGGCGCGAACCAGGTGTCGGGAATCGGCCCGTCGAACATCTCGAGGTCCGGAATCAGGGTGAGAGTCTGAACGCGGAAGACGGTCACCGCCATCAAGAACGCGATCGCCCGTCGCACCTTCGTGTTCATGTCGCCCCTGGCGTCGTCCCCGCCGTGGATGCGTCGAGCGCGGAGGCTTCGGCACCGGTGGGTGGGGTGCGCAGCGCCACGTACACGGCGCCGACGATC
>JBGTCW010000526.1:0-3048 GCA_041748635.1 Ilumatobacteraceae bacterium
GAGCGTCCGCTTGGTGGTCACATCGGCACCGCTGACCTCGACATCGTCGGCTCGTCGTGTGGGCATTGCGTTCCCCCTCTTGTCAAGTTTCCGCTGCTCGACCCCGATGACTGTACTGCCGGTGGTCGATTCCGTTCGCCGGCGTCTCGAGCGAAGGATTCGTGACCCCGATGACACCCAGGGCTTCACGCCTCGAGAGTGAAGTAACCATCACTCTTTGTGGTGGTTTGGGTTGGGTTCGATGGGTAAGACTGGGCGCATGAACAACCTGAACGCAACCGCAACGGCAAACGGCTCCGTCGTGCCGATCGACGGTCGAACCGCGCGTCGAGAGGCGAACCGTGAGCGGGTGATCGAGGCCTACGTGCAGCTCCTGCGTGACGGGGTGGCCGAACCGACGGCGGCGCAATTGGCAGATCGTGCCGGCGTGACCGCGCGGTCGGTGTACCGCTACCTGCACGACGACGACACGCTGAAGCGGGAGGTCGGCGAACGGATCGTTGCGGGGTTCGAGTTCCCCGAGCAGGGCGACGGATGGGCGTCGACCTCGCTGGACGATCGCGTCGATGCCTACGTCACCTTCGGGCTGGCCGTGTACGACCGGACGGCGCCGATCATGCGCGTGGCCAGGGCGAACTACGCCACCGGCCCCGTCGTCGAAGATGCGGTGGTCGCTATCCGCCGGACGGTGCGACATCAGATCACGACGCTGTTCGCCCCAGAGTTCGGCGATCTCGACGACGACGTCCGCGACGCCGAGGTGATGGCAATCCAGGTGTTGTTTTTCTTCGACTCGCTCGAGTACCTGCACCTGCACCTCGATCGAGATCGCGTGTCGGAGGTGCTTCGCCGCCACCTCGCCTCGGCGCTGCTCGCAGCAAATGCACGGGTAGGCACCGCATCACGGTGAACTGGACGCCGCATCACAATCTTTCTGCCAGGGGCCTTCCAGAGCAATTCTTCACTTGAGGGACACGAGTTGAGGCCGAACAACTGGTCATGACGCTTGTTCTGTATCCAACGGACCAACACGAGAGCGCCGACAGCGGGCAACACCCGAATCGGCGGCTGGTCCGGACTCTGCTCCTGGCGATCTTCGCCGTCGTGCTGTTCATGGTCTTCGGACCGGATTCGGTGCAGTACACCATGGTGCAGTCCAGCCACGACATCGTCTCCTCAGGTGCGATCTGACATGGCCCAGCTGACACCCCCCACCTTGCAGCGCACTGACTTCGGTCTGGCGCCTCGCCCCAGCTCCGCCTACGGCCCGCTCGGTGCTCAGTTCACGGTCAGGCGCGACGCCGCCTCACGCAGTGACGGACGGGTCACCGACGTGCTGGGCCCGTTCGACCGGGTCACCTCGCGGACCGACATCTTCCTCGCGAACCCGACCGGTGGCGTGCACGAGCCCGCTGCGCTCGCCGAGTTCGCCCGCCGAGCCGTGCGCAACGCCGCGCCGATCTACGACGACCCGCGCGACGTGCTGTTGCGTTTCGACGACCTGCTCGCCATCGATCACCCTGGCGTCTTCGTGACCGCACTGTTCGCAACGGTCCGCCACGCCGAGTCGGTCGTGTCGGTCAGCCTCGCCAACCGTGGGCACGCCCTGCCGATCCTCGTGTCGGCCGGAACCGCCCGCCCGGTCGGTCTCCACGGCACGCTCCTCGGTGCCCGTCCGTACCGCAACCGGCAGGGCGAACTGACGCGGTTGACGCTGCGGTCGAGCGACCAGCTGCTGCTCATCAACGACCGGCCGACCGACGTTCCCATTCCGCAGCCCCTTCGGCCGGGCGTCGCCAACAGCCTTCCCCTCAACAGCACCGACGAAGAGCTCGCCGAGCACGTCATCGCAATGTACGACGATCGCGAGATCGACGTGATCGTGCTGAGCGGATCGAGGAGCGACGACTGATCGTGGGCGCGCGCCGCGAGGGTGATCGTCGTCACCGCTCGCGCGCTGCGCGCCCCGAAAACCCGTTCACGTTGCACTCCGGATGGACCGCTCCGTCCGAAGTGTGACGCGAACAGTGCTTCCCCGTCAGAAGAGGTCGGGCTGGTCGGCGAGGAGGGGAGCGACGGCGTCCTTGGCCGACAGCGTGGGCCCGCCGGCGGGAAGTGCCCAGTCGATGGCGAGGTCGGGATCGTCCCAGCGGATGGCTCGCTCGCAGTCGGGGGCGTACATGCCGCTCACCTTGTACGCGACGCGGACGTCGTCGACGAGCGTGCAGAAGCCGTGCGCAAATCCTGCCGGCACGAGCAGTTGGTTGCCGAGCTCGGCGGTGAGGGTGACGGCGACGTGTTGGCCGAAGGACGGCGAGTCGCGCCGGAGGTCGACGGCGACGTCGAGGATCGACCCGTGGATGACGCGGATCAGCTTGTCCTGAGCGTGGGGCGCGAGTTGATAGTGCAGCCCGCGCAGGGTGCCAGCGGGGGCCGAGAACGATTCGTTGTCCTGCACGAACTCGATGTCGATGCCGGACTCGTGCAGTTCGTGGCGCTTGTAGACCTCGCTGAACCAGCCGCGGTCGTCGCCGTGGCGCGGCGGGCGGACCTCGACGACGCTGTCGAGCATGGTCGGGATGATCTCCATCGTCATGTCCGTCCTCGTCGTCGCGCTTCTTCGTCGCTACTTCTTCAAGCCGACGCGTTCGGTGGCCTGCTGATCGCGGAGCGGTTGCCACCAGGCCTGGTTGTCGAGGTACCACTGCACGGTGTTGCGCAGCCCGGTGTCGAAGGTGTGCTTCGGTTCCCAGCTCAGCTCGCGCTGGATCTTGGTCTGGTCGATCGCGTAGCGGTGGTCGTGGCCGGGGCGGTCGGCGACGAAGGTGATGAGCGAGCGGCGCGGCTCACCTGATTCGAGCGGACCGGCGAGTTCATCGACGAGGTCGCACAGCGTCTCGACGACCTCGAGGTTCGTGCGCTCGGCCTTGCCGCCGATGTTGTAGGTCTCGCCCGGTGTTCCCCGCTCGACGACGGTGACCAGCGCAGCGGCGTGGTCCTCGACGTGCAGCCAGTCGCGGATGTTGTCGCCCTTGCCGTACACCGGCA
>JBGTCW010000527.1:0-2110 GCA_041748635.1 Ilumatobacteraceae bacterium
TCTCGTCGATGCCGTCATCGGAGGCACAGGAGGTCGCGATGACGGAGCTCAACACCACGGCGACTGCGACCGTACGGGAGCGGCTCGACGGTCGGGTCACGACAGGTCGACGAAGTCGTGGGCGAGCCAGATCGAGTCGTCGGTGCGGAAGCCGTGCCGCTCGTAGAAGCGTCGGACCCGCTCATTGCGCGCCTCTGTCTCGAGGAAGATCCGGGCGAGACCGCGGCGACGTCCGTCGGCAACGAGATGTTCGAGCAGGGCCGAACCCAACCCCTGTTCGCGCTCGCGTACGAAGAGTTCGTCGAGCACCGCTTCGGGTCCGCCTGCCTCGATCGACCATCCCCAGGTCAGCACCGCGTAGCCACGACGGATGTCGATGATCCAGACGACGCCGTGCGAATCGTCGGACAACAACGGGGCGAAGGCGTCGCGGGCACGCGCTCGATCGAACGGGTGGGCGTCGACGTTGCAGAACTCGCGGTGGAGTTCGACCAGATCGTCGAGGTCGTCGGGGTCGGCTCGCCGGATGTCGTCGGTCATCGCCGATGTCAACGCGCCGTCCGGTCGGAGATCGTTCGGGCAACAACCCCGTAGCGTTCGAATCGCTCCGGGGTGTCGAACGCCGGGTTGTACAACACCAGCCGATCGGCCACAGCGCCGTAGGTGTCGATCAGCGCCCCGGCGAGGTCGTCCCACCGAGCTTCGGTACAGAAGACCGCCAGGTGGTCGTCGGTGATCTCGCTCGCCATGCCGGTGATGTCCTTGGCCTGCTGGCGTGCACGGATGCGTGCCGTCGTGCCCTCGAAGCCCGCCTCGTCCCAGATGAAGGCGTAGTTCGGAGTGGATCCGTAGAACGACAACGACGAACGGGCCATCTCGCGTGCGTGAGCGATCTCGGCGTCGGTGTCGCCGACAATCGTCGTGACGGGCACGATGATCGAGATCTCGCCGGGCTCGCGCCCCGCCCGTTCCGCGCCGGCGGCGATCCCCGGGATGACGTGGCGTCGGAGGTATCCCGGCTCGCCGATCGGGTGCACGTGGACGCCGTCGGCGACCTGGCCCGCCATTCGGAGCATCCACGGATTGACGGCGGCGATGTCGACCTTCGGATCGGGGTGATCGATCGGCCCTGGACTCCACTGTCGATTGAGGAAGTCGAGGTCGTAGAACTCGCCGTGGTGGTCCAGGGGCGCACCGCGAAACGCGGCGAAGCATGCCTTGACCGCCGACACGTAGTCGCGCAGCCGCGGTCCGGGGCGCTCGAAGTCGACCCCGTAGCGGCGCACGACGTGCGTGCGCACCTGCGTACCGAGGCCGAGACGAAATCGCCCGGCGGTCAGTTCCTGAAGTTCCCAGGCCACCTGAGCCGTGATCATGGGGCTGCGAGGGAACGCAACGGCGACACCGGTCGACATGTCGAGGCTGGGCGCCGCCAACGCGGCGGCGGTGACCGCGGGGTAGGCGGTTCGGGCGCCCTCGGTGAACAACATGCCGTCGAAGCCCGCGCGCTCGGCGGCGATCGCCGCCGCCCCCATGGTGTGCAGAGCCTTCGGAAACGTCATCACGTCGACGCGCATGTGATGGGACCGTAATCTCGCAGCTCGTGCACGAACTTCACCGCGCCCTGATCGCCGCTGCCGAGGGTCGATTCCCCCCGGCCGATGGTGCCGTCGAGGTGCTGGCTCCGATGCCCGGTGACCATCACGCGGTGGTCGAGTTCACGGGCCATTCGTTCGTCCTCACCGATCGACGCCCGGACGAGCTGGAAGCGCGCGGAGCCGACGGTTTTGGTGGGGCCTCGCAGCCCGACGTGTTGCGATGGTTGGCCGGTTCCGACGGCTGGATCGGATCCCACGATGCTGTGCTCGCAGCGCGAGGCGTCGGTGGCGGTCGGCTGCCAGCGCGATCCGACCTGGAGCATCATCCGCGCGTTCGGCGTTCACGCGAGCACCGGCGCGACGTGCAGGTACACGGTGACGAGACCGGGTTGGTGACGATCGGACGCGGCCTTGTCGACCGGTGGGAGGTGTCGGTCGAGGTGTTCAGTGCGCTGCGTGCGGGAGCCGGTGGACGCCTGATCGGGCACGCGCTGGCGTTGATCCCCTCCGAT
>JBGTCW010000528.1:0-5690 GCA_041748635.1 Ilumatobacteraceae bacterium
GGCGGCCGGCCTCGTCGAAGGTGCTCGCGCAGTGGACGGCGCGGGCGACCGATGCTGGCGCCGTGATGGTGCAGGTCGGTGGCCCCGGCCTGATCGACCCCGAGCACAACGTCGCTGCCGTCGTGTCGATCACCGACCTCCTCGACGCTGTGGCGCCGATGGCGGCATCGCAGCGAAACGCCACGTGGATCGAGTCGTGGGTGTCCGCCGACCGGCTCGCCGGTCAGGTGATCGTCGACGTGCTCGCAGGATTCGCCGAGTTGACCGAACCCGGGGTCGCCCGAACCGTCGCCGAATCCATCCCCGACGATGCCGATCTGGTGGTCGCCTCGTCGATGCCGGTGCGCGATCTGGAATGGTTCGGCGGCCCGCGCGCTCGCGCCCACGCCAATCGAGGGGCCAACGGCATCGACGGAGTACTGGGCACGGCGCTCGGACGGGCGCTCACCGATCGCACCACGTTCGTGCTGCTCGGCGATCTCGCATTCGTCCACGACAGCAATGCGCTCACCGCGCTCGAGCGCCGTGATGCCGACCTGCGAATCGTCGTCGTCGACAACGACGGCGGTGGCATCTTCTCGTTCCTGCCCCAGGCCTCGGCGCTGCCCGCCGATCGTTTCGAGCTGCTGTTCGGCACGCCTTTGGGCGTCGACATCGTGGCGCTCGCCACCTCGTACGGCCTGGAAGCGCGCACGGTGCAGACGGTCGACGAACTCGTCGACCTCCTCGCCCAGCCCGGACCCTGGGTGTGCTGCGTCCCGACCGATCGACGTCACAATGTCGAGGTCCACGCCGCGATCCACGCGGCCGTCAGCAACACCCTCGACGCCCGCTGAACTCGCGAGCGATGAGCGAACCGCCCAGATGGCGTCATCTCGCTCATCGGTGTTCGCGAGCGACGAGCGAACCGCCCGGCTGGCGTCGTTTCGCTCATCGCGTCGCGAGTGCAGGCGGGAGACAGCGTCAGGGGCGGACGATGGCGCTGAGCATGGCTTGGAACTTGGCCTGGGTCTCGGCCAGCTCCGCGTGGGGGTCGCTGTCGGCGACGATGCCGCCGCCGGCGACGAGACGTGCCGAGCGGCGATCGTCGGAGAGTTCGGCGCAGCGGATCGCGACCGCCCACGTGCCGTTGCCGCCGGCGTCGACCCAACCGACCGCACCGCCGTAGCGTCCGCGTTCGAACCCTTCGACTCGCTGGATCAACGCGAGGGCATCGTTGCGAGGATGACCGCCGAGTGCCGGCGTGGGGGAGAGCGCCCGCACCAGCTCGATCACCGAGGGGCCGGGCTGCGAGAGCACGCCCTCCATGCGCGTGCCGAGGTGCTGGACGTTGGCGACCTGCACGATCGACGGCTCCGGTTCCCAGTCGAGATAGCTCGCCCACGGCAACAACGTGTCGTGCACGACGTCGATCACCACTCGGTGCTCGACCTGGTCCTTCGTGCTCGCGATGAGGTCGGCGGCGATCCGGGCGTCGTTGTCGACATCACCGGTCCGCGGTGCGGTGCCGGCGAGCGGGTGTGAACGCACCGCGGCGCCGTCGACCTCGACCAGCAGTTCGGGTGAGGCCCCGATGAACCCGTCGATCGAGTACCGGTAGCTCGACCCGAACGACGCGCGCAGGCGCCGGAGCACGGCGTGGACGTCGATCGGTTCGCTCGACGCGACCACGATCGGTCGGGCGATGACCGCCTTGGTCAGCTCACCGGCGCGCACGGCGTCTCGGGCAGTGGCCACCGCGGCGAGGTAGACCTCGACGTCCACCGCTGGGTCGATCGACCACCTCGCAGCGGTCGGCATGGAAGGTTGCCGTGGTCGCAGGGCGTCGTGAACGAGGTCGTCGAGGTCGTCGCCGCGCTCACCGGTCGTCGTGACGCTCGTAGTGCCGTCGGCGCTCTTGCGGAAGAGAACCGCCGGGACCACGAGATCCGCCGCCGAGCCCGGAACGAACGGGATGCATCCGAGTGCGACCGGCCCGGCGCCCGCAGCCGTCGAGTCGTGTTCCACATCCGCAAGGAAGCGTGTTGCGTCATCCGCTGCGACGGTGGCCGCCACACCTCGCCCGGCGATGCCAATTGCGTTGCGCACGAACAGCAGACCGTCGCCGCCCGCGATGTCGTTGAGATCGACGGAGCCGTCGGTGAAGGCCGACAGCGGGCGGGTCGTCGCCCTCATCGATCTCTCGCCCTCATCGATCCCGAGTGGCGACCATCAGCTGCGTGAGGCCGCCGGACAGCTGGACGTGGGTGGCGTCACCGAAACCGGCGTGACGCAACGCGGTCAGCATCTCGTCGCGCGTGGGGAGGTAGGCGACGCTCTTGGGGAGGTACCGGTAGGCGGCGCCGTCCGAGAGGATCGCGCCGATCCGGGGGACCACCTTGCCGAAATAGACGTTGTTGCCCCAGCGCACCACCGGGTTGCCCGGCACGCTCACGTCGAGCAACGCGATCCGTCCGCCCGGTCGCACGACTCGCCCGAGTTCGGTGAAGAACGTCGGGAGGTCGAGCAGGTTGCGAAGCGCGAAGCCGCAGGTCGCGCCATCGACGGAGGCGGCGGGGACCGGCAGACGCAGGATGTCGGTCTGCACGCGCGGGACGCCGGACCGATCGGCCGACAGCATCCCGAAGCTGAGATCCATCGAGATCGGCCGGATGCCTCCGGCGGCGAGGTCGATACAGAGGTCACCGGTACCGCTCGCGAGGTCGAGCACGACACTGCCCGCCGGAAGCGCGAGGTCGCGCACCGTTCGTTTGCGCCACCGGACGTCGAGGCGAAACGAGATGATCCGGTTCAGCCGGTCGTACTTCGGAGCGATCGCGTCGAACATTCCCTGCACGGCGGCGACCTTCTCGTCGCCCTGCGGCAGATCGTCGGTGTCCCACGACGGGCGAGTGGCGGCAGGCTCGGTCACTCGGTCAGGCTCGGTCACCCGGTCAGGCTAGGGGCTCCGCAGCGACCTGCTTGGCCCACCGGTAGTCGGCCTTGCCGCTCGGCGAGCGAACGATCTCGTCGACGTAGCGGATCATCTTCGGCAGCTTGTAGCGAGCGATGTGCGACGACGCCGCCGACCGGAGTGCTTCGTCGTCGACAACGTGGCCTTCACGAACACGGACGATCGCGACCACCTCGTTACCCCAGCGTTCACTCGGCCGACCGGCGACGACGCAGTCGTAGACGCCGGGATGCGACTTGATCGCCGCCTCGACCTCCTCTGCGAAGATCTTCTCACCGCCCGAGTTGATCGTGACCGAGTCGCGGCCGTGGAGCTCGACGATGTCACCGTCGAGCAGTCGGGCGCGGTCGCCGGGGATCGCGTAGCGCACGCCGTCGACGACGGGATACGTGCGCGCGGTCTTGTCGGGATCACCGAGATAGCCGAGCGCGAGTCGTCCGCGCTTGGCCAGCCAGCCGATCTCTGGGTCGCCCGCCCCGAGCACCCGGTCGAGGTCCGCCGAGAGCACGACATTGCCCGGCGTGATCTCGAAGGTGCCGGTCGTCGCGCCGCCCCCGGTCGAGACCTGCGACACCTGGCCGCCGGCCTCGGACGAACCCAACCCGTCGACGATCATCACGGTCGGCAGGTGGGCGAGGAACTCGTCCTTGAGCGGTGCCGACAGTGGAGCGCCACCCGAGAGCACGACCGTGAGCGACGACAGGTCGTATCCGGCCGACGTCGTCGGTTGGTCGAGTTCGTCGAGCAGTGGTCGGGCGAACGCATCGCCAACGATGAGGAGGAAGTTGATCTGCTCACGCTCGACGGTCGACCAGATGTCGACCGGGTCGAGCCGATCCGGCACGGACTGCACGAACACCGTGCCGCCGCCGAGCCAGGTCCGAAAGCTCATCCAGTGACCGGCGCCGTGCATGAACGGCGGGGCGAGCAGAGCTCGGAGACCCGTGTTGGCCTCGGCCACGAATTCCTCGATCGACGCCGCCGCCTTCGACCCTCCGAAGCACTCGACCATCGCGTCGCCGTTGCGCCACATCACGCCCTTTGGCATGCCGGTCGTGCCGCCGGTGTAGAGCATGTACAGATCGTCGGGGCTCCACGCGACATCGGGACGTTCGGCCGACGACGACGCGAGCGCATCCTCGTACCACACGGCACCCGGCAGTAGCGGATGTTCCGATTCGTCGGGCACCTGGAGGATCACGCGGAGGTTCGGGAGTCGATCGCGGATCTCGCTCAGGATCGGTGTGAAGGTCGAATGGATCACCACCGCGCTCGCCTTCGAGTCGTTGAGCAGGTAGAGCAACTCCTCGGCGACGTAGCGGTAGTTGACGTTCAGCGAGGCCACGCGGGCCTTGAGTGCGCCGAGCATCGACTCGAGGTACTCGTTGCCGTTGTGCAGGTAGATCGCGAGGTGATCCTGCCCGCTCTCGTGGCCCTGGAGTGCGGAGCGCTCGGTGTGAACGCCGAGGCCCTCGCCGATCAGATGGTTCGCCAGCCGCCTGGTGCGCTCGGTGATGTCCGCCCACGAGTACCGCCGATCGCGGAAGACGAGACAGTCGGCGTCGGGCCGTGTGAGGGCGATCGCCTCGTGGACCTCGGCAAGGCTGAACTCTGGCGGGGAGTCGGGGCTGGTCACGGTCGCGTCAGTCCGGGAGCGCGTCGATCGTGACGGTGCCCGCGTTGCCGTCGACGGTCACGATGGCTCCATCCGGGATGATCTCGGTGGCATCGGCGACCGACGCCACGCACGGCACCCCGAGCTCGCGGGACACGATCATCGCGTGGCTCCCCATCGCTCCGACGTTCACGACGACCCCGGCTGCCGGCACGAAGAGCGGGACCCACGACGGATCGGTCTGCGGTGCGATCAGGATGTCGCCCGGCTCCAACCCGGCGGGGTCGGCTGCGTCGAGGATCACCCTCGCACGACCCGTCGCGGTACCACCGGAGCCCGCTGCACCGCTCAGCACGAGACCGACGGTGACCTGTGCGAGGTCCTTGCCGCCACGGCGCGTCATTTCCGACAGCGCCGGCACTCGGCCGTTGACGATGAACACCGGTTCGTAGTCGAACAGCGAGCGGAACTGCTCCCAGCGCTCGGCGATCACGTCGCGCATCGTCTCGGGATGCAGGCGCAACTGATCGAGTTCGTCGTTGGTCACCATGAAGACGTGCTCGACCTGCTCGATCACACCCCGCTCGACCAGCCGTCGGCCGAACTCGCGCAGCGCCACGCGCATCTCGTTGATCACTGTCACGACGTTGGTCTTGGCTCGTTCGCGGCCGCTCAGGAAGACCTGCGACGACTGGAGTGCAGCCTCGAAGTTGGCGGCGGTCTCGGCGTCGCCGGCGACCTTCGGGCGGACCTCGGCGACGACTCGGTCGCGCTCGGCAATCGACGTACCGGTGCGGTTGGTGGGTGCCTGCGACTCGTCGGACCGCCGCATCAGGTCGATCGCGGCCAGCGCGATGCGCGGCCTGACCTCCCACGACGTGGAGTACGGGTCGTACTCGTTCTGGGCCCGTGCGCCGTGCTCGAACAGGAACGTGTCGAATCGGTCGAGGAAGTCCTGCGCGTCAGCGGAGCCCGACGCTCGCAGGAGGTCGAGCACCTGGTCGGGCCCGGCATCGAACGCGGTCGACACCTCGTCGGACGCTGCGGCGACGCGGCCGAGCTCCCACATCGCGTGCGACGGTGCGCCGGAGTCGACCTCGATGCCCGCCAGCAGCCGGATCG
>JBGTCW010000529.1:0-6866 GCA_041748635.1 Ilumatobacteraceae bacterium
ACGGCCCCGTCCGGCTCTCCGTCGACGAGGAGCAGGCGACCCGATGCGAGCAGCGCCAGAGCGCGCAGCATCGGCGTTGGATACTGCACCGCGATCGATTCCAACTCGGCTGTCGCGCGTGCGAGCGTGTCACGGTCGCCTCGAGCCGCCGCGATCTCGGCCTGCGCGTCGAGCAGCGGAGCCAGGCGAAGCGGCCCGAACGGAGGTCGTTCCTTCCACGGGACGTCGATGGGATGCGCAATGGCGTCGGCGATCATGCTTGCCGCCAGCTGGATGTCACCGCGGGCGAGGTGCACGAGTGCAAGCCCCGGTTGCGGTGACCATGCGTGCTCGATCGCCTGCTGATACGCATCCTCGGCGCCGTCCAGATCGCCGATGCGCAGCCGGACATTGCCGAGTTCGGCGAGCGGCCATCCGAATTCCCGCCGCATCCACGGGCGAAGTTCTGCGCACGCTGCCAGCGCCTCCGCCTCGGCTGCCTCACAGGTCCCACTGAGCCGGAGCAGTTCGGCTCGATGAACGCGACACCGGCCATGGATGCCGCCGAACGCGGTGCCGTGCCGCCAACGTTCCATGACGTCAGTCCACTGCGCCGCGAGGTCGGGCATCAGGAGACCTTGCGCCGCGCAGATGATCTCGCAGTACATCATCCCCGTCGTCAGCGGATCTGCAGCGCCCGACATGAGCAGCGCGCCGACCTCCTCGAGTAGCCCGAGTCCGACCTCCATCTCGCCGTCGAAGATCAGGATGCGCGCTGTGCACGTCCGCCCGATGATCACAGCGGGTGTGACCCCGAAACGCTCGCCGAGTTCGATGGAGCGTTCGGCCTGAACGCGCGCTTCGCTCATCTCCCCACACATGAAACGCTCGTAGCCACGAACCATCGCGACGACCGCATGCACCGGATGCTCGTCCATGTCACCCACGTGTCGGTCGGCGCACCGCAACCAGCCACGAACGGGTGCCATCAGACCGGTGTCCATCATCAGGTACATCGCGATCATCGCCGCCGCACGACCTGCCTCGGCGCGATCGCCGAGGTCGACCTGAAGCGAGTGCAGGTCCTCCCACGCTTCGACGCACGCCTCGAAGTCGCCGGCGCCATAGGCGGCCTCTGCCCGAACCTCGAGCAGTTCCGGCGACACCACAGCGTCCTGCTCCGAGAGCGCGTCGAGTGCCTCGCGCCACTGGCCTGCACGGATGGCCCGACGTGCGAGATCCACTCGCTCGTCGAGTGCGTCTCCCCCCATCTGTCGCATTGTGACACCGATTGTCACGCCACAGAACCATCGGGACCCGCCCGATCAGTCAGCACCAGATCAAGGAGCAGAGATGCACATCACCAAGAACGACATCCCGGTCAAGATCGACGCACCCGGCGCCATTGCTCGCCAGCAGACCGACTTCGGCGCCGCATTCGGCGTCATGGGAGCCGAATACTTCACCATGGCCAAGGGAGCTGACCTCGCTCCCCTGCTCGAGGGACTTCATGGCGACGTGTGCGATTCTGCCCACTGGGGCTACGTCATCAACGGAGTGGTCACGGTGTCCTACAGCGACGGATCCACCGAGCAGTGTGCGACGGGAGATCTGTTCCACTGGCCCGCTGGGCACAGCGTCCGCGTGGACGATGACGCCGACCTCGTGCTGTTCAGCCCGCAGTCCGAGCACACACCGGTCATCGAGCACATCAAGAACAAGCTCGGCGTGTGATCCGCGACTGAGCGACTGCGTCTCGTCGCTCTCACGCGAGAGACGCAGTCGCCCGGTCGGTCGACCCTCCTCGGTCAGCAGGTGACCGTCAGGTGGAAGCCCTGGTTCGCACTGACACCGTCCTGGTTCTTGACGAACACGATCACGCTGTCGGTCGGGCTGGAGATCCAGTTGGCCACCAGAGCGTACGTGAGCGGCGACGGCCCGACGTTGGCACCGGGTCGGCCGGCGGTCGCCTGGTAGGCGCACGCCGAGATGTCACGGTCGAAGGTCACCACGTAGTGACCTGCCGGCCCCGCTAGCTGCTGCGACGACGTCACCGACCCCGGTGTCGACCGCACGAGCGAGCCGTTCAGCTCGACCACGGCGAACAGTGCCCGCGGTCCCGAATCATCAGCCAGGGTGTAGCCCATCACGTCGACGAGGATGTCCGTGGTCCGACCGGCCTGGCCGTACGCGTCGTAGGTGAGTTCGATCTTTCCTGCGTCGGGCCCGGTGGTGGGGATCTGCACGATCACGGCATTCGGCGTCACGTCGCCGACGACGAAGTTCAGGTTCGAGGTCGTCGGCGCGCCGGGCGCGTCAGCGGGCCGCACGCTGATGAAGCCGTTGGCCGTCGCGTTGACGGCGGTGACGTTCAGAACGACCGAGGTGGCACCGACAGGCACGACCGACTGCGGTCCGTCGGCCGTCGGGATCACGCCCGTCAAGGTGAGGTCCTGCGCAACGGGCGAGGTGAACGGACCGGCCAATCCGACATTGTTCGGGTCGCGTGTGTCGAGCACGCGCACCGGAGTGATGGACACGACGTTGGACGGGTCACTCGATGCGGCGTTCGCGAGCCCCACGAGGCCGCCTGCGCCGAGCGACACGGCAACCGCGGCTCCGATCGCCGCCCACCGCGACCGCCACAGGTGGCCGCGCTCGTCTCGCCGGAGGGTTCCCGATCGGGTGGATGATGATGCTGTTGCTGTCATCCGCCCATCGTCGGCCCGGGCAGGGGCGACGGGCATCGGCAATCGATGCCTACTGGCCGCTGGTTCGCATCGCGCGCAGCTCGCGTCGGCCGGTCACGCCCACCTTGCGGTAGATCGAACGCAGATGGGCGTTGACCGTGCGGACGCTGATGACGAGTTCCGATGCGATCTCCTGGTCGGTGAGGCCTGCGGCTGCCGCGTTCATCACCTCGGCTTCCCTCGCTGAGAGCCCATAGCGGACAGCGAGATCGCCGTCCGCAATTCGCTCGGCGAATCCCGTGGTGTGTTCCCGGCATCGAGTGAGGGCCTTGTCGGCCGATGCGGCGGCCGTGACATCGCGTCGCGCCACTGCGAGCTGCACGGCGACTTCCGCGAACGAGAGCGCCAAGCCCCAGAGGCCCTCGCTCGAGGCCTCGTCGACCACCTCCGAGAGGTCGCGCAGCGGACCCCCGACCCGGGAACGGGCATCGACCGCCATCCACCGGAGCACCGGGGCGTCGCACGCCGTCGCGAGACCGTCGAGTACCGCTACCAGGTCGGCGTCGATGCCACTGCCGAGAAGATCGTGCGCGATGTAGCCCGCGGTGATGCGTTGGCCGCGACCCAGAGCATCATCGATCGCAGATCGGGATCGGTCGAGCGAGTCGCGGGTCGCCCGGGGGCCCATCGGCTGTCGAGCTGCCAACCGACTCTGGTGCTCGATGCCGGCGCTCCACACGCGAACGATGCCGACGTAGTCGGCACCCGCCGTGGCCTGCGCATGCTCCAACGCCTCCTCATGACGGTCGGCCAACTCGAGCACTCGCGCGAGATAGTGCGTCGCCATGCGCCGTATCGACACGACCTCTGCGGGCACCCCCATCGCTTCACGAGCGAAGTGCTCCGCTGCGAACAGGTCACCACCGAGCAGGCGTTCGATCGCCATCGGGAGCGCCCACAATGGACGCGAGAGCCCGTCGTCGAGGTCGAGTGCAGTCGAATACCGATCGGAGATCAACTCGCGAACTGGACCGGGTCGCCCGGCAATCAGATTGCACGCGACCCACCACGGGTCGACGACCTCGCGCCCCAGCGGGTGAGTGGACGAGTGAGAAGCCGAAAGTCGAAGGTGCAGCTCGTACTCGCGCTCCATCGCTGCGAGCTGGCCATTGAGACCGAGTGCCGGCACCGACGACTGGGTGAACCTGTACCGAGCAGCCTCGAATGACTCGCCGACGTCGCTGACATCGGTAACCCAGGCCGCGACATCGAGGATCCGGATGACCTCGCCATCGAAGACCCATCGCTCCGCCTGGGCGCACAGCGCTTCGAGTCGGTCCGCCGGGTCGCGTTGGTCACGGAGCTGGGCGGCACGAATTGCGTCGGCCTCCTCGTATCGACCGAGCCCGATGTCGAGGGCCCGGGCTCGCGCGGTCGAGATGACGATTCGGTCGCGCTCCATCGAGCACAGCTCCTCGGCGGCGGCGAACACCTCGGCGGCTTCGTCCATCCGGCGCGTCCAGTAGAGCGCCTCGCCGTAGGACAGCCCGGTCATCGGGCTCGGCAGGTCCGTCCACGCCCGCTCCATCACCGGCAACAGCACTTTCCACATCGCCTGAGCGCGACCCCACTCAACAGTCGCGCGCAAGGCATCGGCTCGGACCGGGGCACCAATGTCCACCGCGAGGAACACAGCAATGCGCTCCAGTTCGGGGTCCGTCTCGCCCGTGAGTGCATCAACGACACGGCGCGACAGCTCGTGACGCCGCACGGTCGCCATCTGGCCAGCGGCCGCTTCGCGTAGCAACGGGTGCCCGATCATGACCCAACCGAGGCGCGGCGTCCCCATGAGCAGACGCTGCTGTTCCATCGTCACCAGATCGGCACCCGGGACGACACGCCGAATGATCTCGACGGGCAACTCACCCACGACCGTGATGATGTCGACGACGTCGCGCTCGTCCGGACCGAGATCGTCGATTCGGAGACCCAGCAGCTCGGCCAGGTGGCGATCGATCGAGACACCCGGGTTCCAGCGGTAGAGCCCGGAGCGCTCGACAAGAACGCCACGGCGCGATGCGTAGCGCACGAGCTCGACGATCGCGAGCGGAAGACCGTCCGTCGCACGGTGGACGCGCGCCACGCTCGGTGTGTCCATTGCTCCCCCGAGCACCACGGTCACCAGTGCCGCTGTCTCGTCGCGCGACAACCGCTGCATCTCGAGGCGAACTCCCGGGTGCCGACCGAACGAGACGACGGCGTGGGTCAGGTTCGACGAACTTCGAACCGCCACCACTGTCCTCGGCCCCTCGGCAAGGCGGGCCAGGGCGATGGCCTGCAACGACCACGAGTCGAGCGCATGGGCGTCATCGACGATCACGACGGCACGCGATCCACGAGTCAGGGCCTGGAGGCGCTCGGTGGCGAACGCGGCGAGCGCAGGTCCACTGCGGTCGCCTGGATCGCCGATCAGATGACCGAGCGCCGCGAGCGGGTGGTCGAGGAGTGCAACGTTGCCGGTGACTCGGACGACCAGGAACCCATCGTCAGCCAAGCGGCGCGCCGCAGCATCGAGGAGCGTCGTCTTGCCGACACCGGCCTCGCCGGAGATGAGGATCTGGCCGTGTTCCGCGATGTGGTCGACGACGAGATCGAGCTCCGCCCGACGACCGACCACCACCGGTCGATCGACATCGGAGGCGGACGGTCGAGCCACCTGCTCCACTGTAGGGATCGCTGATCCACCGCGGCGACGAGCGTGCTCAGGCACCGTCCCGAATATGCCGGAGCTCGCCGAGCTTGCGCCCGCCGACGTCCAACAGCGCCGGAACCGCGTCCGTGACCGTGCCCAGCGCCTCCGCAATGGTCCTGTGCGACGCGCCCGCAGCGCGCAGCCGCAGCGCAACGGCATACACCGTCGGCAGTTGCGCAATCAGCAGTTCGTCGTCGCGGTTCGTGTCGCCCATCGAGCGATGATGGCGGGGTCGGCCACGATGCCACATCGGCAAACATTGCCGATCGTCAGGCGTCAGACGCGGGCTGGATCCACCTCGATACGGATCCGGCTGTTGGCCGGGCGACCTGCCGCGTTCAAGGCGTCGCCCAGCACGCTCCAGGTCGGTGCGCGCACCAGATATCGCCCGGCACCGTCGCCACCGACCTGGACCGGTGAGTGCAGCCCGTCCACCATTTCACCAGCGCCCGAACCGGAGACCACCGCCAACGCCCCGAACGGTGGGAGTCCGAGCATCTCGCGTCGCGACGATTCGACCGGCAGGATCCGTGCCGGATCGCCGGCCACTGCAGCCTCGATCACCTCGTGGTCCGGCGAGAACGTCTGGATGACGACCTCGCGGGCGATGCGACCGGCGCGCACGAGCAGCGCGAGCGACTGCTCGGCGGCACGAAAGCGCGGGGCCAGCATCTCGGAGTCGAATTCCAAGAACGCAACCACGTCCGCCGACCGGACCCGATGGAGCACTGCCTCGGTGCCGATGTACACGCCGGCACGCGCAGCTGGTTCGGTGTCCGAGCCGGTGACGGCCACGACTGGGCGGGCCGCTGCTGCCTCGATCTCCTCACGCAGACGGGTGACACCAGGGCGCAGGTTGGCGAATCGGCTCGCCCCGCACGCCTGACACACTGGCGGCCGACCGGTTCCACAGCGGCGACAGCTCAGTCGCCCGTCGTCAGCCAGCCCGACCGCTGCGTCACACGTCTCGCACCGTGTCAGTGCCCGACACGACCGACAGGCCAGCACCCGAGCGCGCCCGGTGATGTTGCTCACGCACACGACGGTGAGCGCTGGATCACGCAGCCGCTCGATCAGCGTCGAGGTGACCACGGAGCGCTTCCACGGATCTTCGTCCGAGCGGTCGACGACGGTGACGGTCGGCCATCCCGACCGCTCGCGCGCCGCTGGCGGGTGAACCACACCGCGTGGTCCGGCGTACTCGACCACGGAGGTCAGCGTCGGCACCGGCGACACGAGCACGTACGGCACCCCCGCCCGTCGACAGCGCTCGACCACGACGTCGCGAGCGTGCCAGGTCGGCGAGCGCTCCTCCTGCAGTGCCTCGTCGTGTTCGTCGACCACGACCGCAGCAGCGAGCGCCGGACAGGGCGCCCACGCCGCAGATCGGGTCCCGATCACGACGTCGACTCCGCCGGCAGCTCGCGCCCAGTCGCCGGGCATCG
>JBGTCW010000530.1:0-10339 GCA_041748635.1 Ilumatobacteraceae bacterium
CACACCGGGATTGCGGCGCGAGGAGGTGGCGATGCTCGCCGGCGTGTCGCTCACCTGGTACACGTGGCTCGAGCAGGGACGGCGGATCAACGCCTCCGACGACGTGCTGCTGGCCATCGGACGAGTGCTCCGCCTCGACGACGCCGGCCTCGATCACCTCCTGTCGCTCACCGAACCGGGGACGACCACCGTCGTTGCTCCGACCGAACCCCCGAGTGCGCTCGTGCGCCTGCTCGACTCGCTGATGCCGGCGCCGGCATACGTGCTCGGCCCGCACTGGGAGTTCGTCGGCTGGAACGCCGCACAGGCGCGCCTGTATCCGAGGATTGCCGAACTCGAGCCGCCACGTCGGAACCTGCTGTGGGTGCTGTTCGCCGATCCGGCGACGCGCGAGTTGATCGTCGACTGGGACATCCATGCCCGCCAGGCGCTCGCCGAATTCCGGTCGGCGACGTCGTCCGTTCGCCACGACCCCGCAATGACGGAGCTGGTCGCGTTGCTCGGCGACGAGAGCGACGAGTTCGAACAGTGGTGGGCCGAGCACGACGTGTCCGGGTTCGAAACCCGGCTGCGCAGATTCCGGCACCCGACTGCGGGCACGTTGACCTTCGAATACCAGCAGCTCACCCCGGCCGAATGGCCGACCTTGCGGGTCGTCGCCCAACTTCCCGTGCCCGGCGATGACTCCGCCGAACGCCTCGGCGTCCGCCACCACCTCGTCTGACCCGACCCGGTCCTGCCGGGTTCGGGTCCTACCGGGGTCGGGGCCGGGAGGACACTGCCCGGTCCTCCGGGGTCGGGTCCGGGAGGACTGGTGATTGCAGGAGGTCGGAATGCGGTACAACAGGGGGCACGGCAACGCACCGACGACAGGAGGTCCGATGAGCATCGACGACAGGCGCAGCGATCCCTCGGGCGCTGCTCACCCCTACGAGCTCGCCGACCGATTCCGCCTCGAAGACGGGACGGTCTTCCTCTCGGGCGTGCAGGCGGTCGCCCGGCTGGCCGCCGACCAACTTCGTCTCGACCGACGCCTCGGGCTCACGACCGCGGCGTTCGCCTCCGGCTACCAGGGGTCACCGCTCGGCACCTTCACGGAGGAACTGCAGCGGGCGGCGCGGACGGTGCCCGATCTCCCGATCGTCGTGCAACCCGCGCTCAACGAGGAGCTGGCGGCGACTGCGGTCATGGGGAGCCAGCTCGCCATGACGCTCGATGATGCACGCTACGACGGAGTTCTCGGCGTCTGGTACGGCAAGGGCCCGGGCTTCGATCGCAGCAGCGACGCCATCCGCCACGCCGTGTTCTGTGGCACGTCGATGCATGGCGGGGTGGTGGCGGTCGTCGGTGACGACCCCGCGGCGAAATCATCGACGCTTCCCTCGTCGAGTGACGCCACGATGGTCGATCTCCACATGCCGATCCTGTTCCCGGGCGACGTGCAGGAGGCGCTCGATCTCAGCCGGCACGCCGTGTCGCTGTCTCGTTCGTGCGGGCTGTGGGCCGGCCTGAAGCTCGTCACCGCCGTGGCCGACGGCACCGGAACGGTCGACGTGCATCCCGATCGCGTGCTCGCCTCGTCACCGGTGATCGACGTCGACGGACACCCGTTCCACCCTCGTCCGAACGGCCGTCTCCTCACCCCGTACACGCTCGACATGGAGCGCGAGTTCCAGGAGATCCGGTGGCCGCTCGCTCGTCGGTACGGCGTCGACAACGGACTGAACCGCGTGGTCACCCGCAGCACCGACGACTGGATCGGCATCGCTGCGTGCGGGCACACGTTCCACGAGGCACGCGAAGCACTGCGGGTCCTCGGGCTCGTGAGCGACGACGACCTGCGCGCCGCTGGCGTTCGGCTGTTCCAGCTGCTGATGCCCGTGCCTCTCGATCCGGCACAGGCGCGCGAGTTCGCCGAGGGACTCGACGAGGTGTTGGTCATCGAGGAGAAGAACCCGACACTCGAAGGTCTCCTCAAGAGCTCGTTCTACGACGGCGCCCACCAACCTCGCGTCGTCGGCCGCCGCGACGAGCGCGGCGAACTGCTCATCCCCGGACACGGAACGCTCGACGTCGACACCCTCCTCGCGCCGCTCCATGCCCGACTCTCCGCTCGGCTCGCCGAACGACTCCGCCCGCTTGACGAGCTGATCTCGCCGCCACGCACCCGCATCCCCCTGACCGTCACCCGTTCGCCGTTCTACTGCTCGGGCTGCCCTCACAACCGCAGCACGCGAGCTGAGCCCGGCACCCTCGTCGGCGGCGGCATCGGGTGCCACGCGATGGTGGCGATGATGGAGCCTGATCGCGTGGGCGACATCGTCGGACTCACGTGCATGGGCGGCGAGGGAGCGCAGTGGATCGGGATGGCCCCGTTCGTGGGTCGCAATCATCTGGTGCAGAACCTCGGCGACGGAACCTTCTTCCACTCCGGATCGCTCGCCGTGCGCGCTGCGGTCGCATCCGGCGTCGACATCACCTACAAGCTGCTCTACAACGGCACGGTGGCGATGACCGGTGGCCAGGACCCGCAGGGTCAGATGTCGGTCCCCGACGTGGCAGCGATGCTGCTGCTCGAAGGTGTCAAGCGTGTGATCGTGACCAGTGACGATCCTCATCGATATCCCGAGGGTGCCGTTCCCGCCGGCGTCGATGTGTGGGACCGCAGCCGCTTCGACGATGCCCAGCGCGTGTTGGCGGGCATCGCTGGCGTCACCGTGCACATCCACGATCAAGCATGTGCGGCGGAGAATCGGCGTGGCCGGGCGCGCGGCACGATTGCAACGCCGAGCTTCCGGGTGGTGATCAACGAGCGGGTCTGCGAAGGGTGCGGTGACTGCGGCGACGTGAGCAACTGCCTGTCGGTGCAGCCGGTCGACACGCCGTTCGGGCGTAAGACCCGCATCCACCAGGGCAGTTGCAACTTCGACTTCTCGTGCCTGCAGGGTGACTGCCCATCGTTCGCCACCGTCACCGTCGACCCGGAGGCCGACCGACGATTGGTTCGCGCCGCGCCGCCAGCGGTCCCGACCGACACCGCAGCGCCGGCGAACCCGCTGGTGGATGTCGACAACTTCACCGTGAGGCTCACCGGCATCGGCGGCACCGGCGTCGTCACCGTCAGCCAGATCCTCGGCACGGCGGCGATGCTCGCTGGACTCCACGTGCGTGGCCTCGACCAGACCGGCCTGTCGCAGAAGGCCGGTCCGGTTGTCAGCGACCTCCGCATCACGCGCCACGAAACCGCGGTGTCGAACCACGCCAACGTGTCGGGCGTCGACTGTCTCCTCGCGTTCGACCTCCTGGTCGGGGTGAGCGACTCGAACCTCGTCGGCGTCCGCGCCGACCGCTCGGTGGTAATCGCCTCGACCGACGCCGTGCCGACCGGCCAGATGGTCACCCATCCCGACATCGCACCGCCCGGTTCGGCGGTTCTGATCGAGCGGGTCAACCAGGTCAGCCGCATGCACGACAACCGGTTCATCAACGCCGCCGGATTGGCCGAAGGTCTCCTCGGATCGACCACCGCGGCGAACGTTCTACTGCTCGGGGCTGCCGCCCAGGCCGGGGCGGTGCCGGTGCCGGTCGACGCGATCGAACAGGCGATCACCCTGAACGGGGTCGCCGTCGACACCAACCTCGCCGCCTTCCGCTGGGGTCGCGCCTGGGCGCACGACGCTGCAGCGGTCGAACTCGCCGCCGGGCTAACCCCTGCGCCGGGTCCCGAATCGCTCGAAGATCTGGTCGAGCGCCTCGCTGACGACCTGGTCGGGTACCAGTCGACCGACTACGCCGACCGTTTCCGTTCGGTCGTCGCCGAGGCTCGATCGGCCGAGGAATCCAGCAACGTCGACTCGACGCGCTACAGCGAAGCGGTTGCCCGACACCTCCACAAACTGATGGCCTACAAAGACGAATACGAGGTGGCCCGCCTCCTACTCGACGACGCCGGTCGGGCCGGCTACGAGGCGGTCGGCGGGGCGGATACGACCGTCACGTACCACCTCCATCCTCCGATGCTGCGAGCCCTCGGCGTCGACCACAAGCTCAAGCTGCAGCGCACTGCGGCGCCGGCACTTCGTGCGCTGCGGGCGAGCAAGCGGGTGCGTGGGACGATCGCCGATCCGTTCCGCTGGGCGAAGGTGCGCCGAGTCGAGCGGGCGATGATTCCCGAGTTCATCGATGCCGTCGCCACGTTGAACCGTCGCCTCGAGACGGCGACCTACGACGAGTCGGTCGAGATCGCATCGCTCCCCGATCAGGTTCGCGGCTACGAAGACCTCAAGCTCCGCCGCGCCACCGCCTACCGAGCCGAACTCGCCCGCCGCCTGCGCCCTCGCCAACGATGAGCGAACCGACCGCATACGGACCCTCTCGCTCATCGCAGACCGGCCAACGCCACCCGCGATGAGCCAAACCAGCACAATCCGCAGGTCTCGCTCATCACAGACCGGCGCGTTGGCTCGTAGCCTCGGACGACCATGAGCTTCGGCACGATCGCGTTCCTGGTCGCTGGACTGGTTGCGCTCGTGGTGGGCGCCGAAGCGTTGGTGCGCGGGGCCTCGCGGCTCGCCGCTCGGACCGGAATGTCGAGCGTCGTGATCGGGCTCACGGTGGTGGCATTCGGAACCAGCGCGCCGGAGTTGGCGGTCAGCGTCGGCGATGCGCTCCGCGGCGGCGACGAGGCCGGGTCGATCGCCGTCGGCAACGTCGTCGGATCGAACATCGCCAACATCCTGCTCGTGCTGGGCATCGCGGCGGCCGTCGGCGGATCGCTGTTCGTCGCACAGCGCATCGTGCGACTCGACGTCCCGATCATGATCGGCGCCTCGGTGCTCGTGCTGATCTTCGTCCTGGACGAGAGTCTCGGACGCGTCGAGGGAATCGTGCTGCTCGCCGCACTCGCGGTCCACCTGACGTGGACCGTCATCGCCGCCACGCGAGGCTCGACCCCCGAGACGGTGACCGAATACGACGAAGCGCTCGACCCGCAGTCACTGGCCAAGGCGTCGATCGTCTCCGATCTCGGCTACCTCGTCGCCGGACTCGTCCTGCTGGTGGTCGGCTCGCAGTGGCTGGTGAGTTCTGCGAGCGACATCGCCACCGAGCTCGGCGTGAGCGACCTCGTGATCGGGCTCACCGTCGTGGCCATCGGCACGTCACTGCCCGAGGTGGCCACGTCGGTGCTCGCCGCCATCCGCGGGCAGCGCGACATCGCCGTCGGCAACGCGATCGGATCGAACCTGTTCAACCTGCTCGGTGTGCTCGGTGTGACCGCCGTGGTGTCACCCGACGCGATCGTCGTCGCAGCGAGCGCGGTGCAAGTCGACATTCCGGTGATGGTCGCCGTGGCAATCGCATGTCTGCCGATCTTTGCGAACGGCTCCGTGCTCTACCGCTGGGAGGGCATCGCCTTCCTCGTGGCCTATGCCGTGTACCTGGCCTGGCTGGTGCTCGACGCCACCGAACACGGCTCACGCGACTCCTACGGCAACGTCGTGCTGTACTTCGTGGTGCCGATCGTGGCGGTCACGATCGCCACGGTGTGGTACCGGGGCCGCGGCGAGAACGCCGCGACGCTGCACTGACCTCCGCTCGAGGTGTCACTCGACGCCGCGAGCGAGCAGCGCAGCGCCCGCGATCCCGGCGTTGTTGGCCATCGCCGCCGGAACGATCGGTGTGTCGATGGAGATCAGGTCGAGCCACTTGTCGGCGGACTTCGACGCACCGCCGCCGACGACGATCAAGTCGGGTGAGAACAGCATCTCCACGTGGCGGAGGTAGCGCTCGACGCGCGGCGCCCATTGCTTCCAGCCGATGCCCTCACGTTCGCGAGCACTGGCCGCCGCGTGCGACTCGGCGTCGCGACCGTCGAGTTCGAGATGACCGAGTTCGGTGTTCGGGACCAGTCGACCGTCGACGAACAGACCCGAACCGATCCCGGTGCCGAACGTCAGCACCAGCACCACGCCGTCGACACCCGCTCCGGCACCCCACCGCACCTCGGCGAGCCCGGCGGCGTCGGCGTCGTTCACCATCGCGACGTCGACACCGCACGCCTCGCTGAACAGGGCGTCGGCGTCGACACCGATCCAGCTGGCGTCGATGTTGGCGGCCGAGTGCACGACCCCGTGGCGGACGATGCCGGGAAAGCCGACCCCGATCGGAGCTGACCAGCGGTGGCTGGCGACGAGCTCGGAAGCGACTGCGGCCATGGCGTCGGGGGTTGCCGGCTGAGGCGTCGGGATGCGGAGGCGCTCGGTGGTGAGCGCTCCGGTGTCGAGGTCGACGACTGCCGCCTTCATGCCGGAGCCACCGATGTCGATGCCGAAGCCGGTGCGGGGATGCTGGAGCTCGCTCACGACCGTTGCTGACGCGCTTCGGACCAGCTCAGGCCCTGCTCGAGGTTCGGTTCGCGCGGGAGGCCGAGGACGAACTCGCCGACGATGTTGCGCTGCACGGCGAACGTGCCACCGCCGAGGGTGAGCGCCGGACTGAACAGATACCCGTAGTGCCAGATCGGGTCGACATCCGGCGATCGACGCTCCGCAGCGAGCTTGTTCTCGGTTGGCCCGCTCTGCGACGACGCAGCGAGCGAGCCGGCCGGCCCAGACCCGGTCAGCATCCCATCGGCACCCACCACATCCTTCGCGAGCGACATCACGTGCTGACCGTGTTCGTCGGCCATGATCTTCTGGATCGACGCTTCGGGCCCAGGCGTCTTGCCGTTGAGCCGAGCGCTGAGACTGCGCATCCGATTGAGATGGAGCAACTGCGCCTCGATGTGCAGTCGGGCGGCACGATCGCGCAGCACCGGATCGCTGAGTCCACCACTCCGGCGGAGCAGTTCGATCAGGTCGTCCGCCGACGGCCCCACTCCCCACAGCGATCCGGCCGACGACAGCGACACCCGCTCGTTCGACAGCGTGACCTTGGCGAGACGCCAGCCGTCGCCCTCGTCACCGACGCGCAGCGACGCAGGAATTCGGACGTTGTCGAAGAACACCTGATTGAACGAGTGCGCCGTGGTCATGTCGACGATCGGGCTCATCGAGATGCCCGGTAGGTCCATCGGACAGATGAAGTACGAGATGCCCTTGTGCTTGGGCTGATCGGGATCCGTCCGAGCGATCAGGATCCCGAGCTTCGAATGGTGCGCACCACTCGACCAGATCTTCGAACCGGTCACGACGTACTCGTCGCCGTCTCTGACCGCCCGGGTCGCGAGGTTGGCGAGGTCCGATCCGGCGTCGGGTTCGGAGAACAGCTGACACCAGATCTCCTCACCGCTGAAGATCGGCGGGAGGTAGCGCTGGTGTTGCTCGGGTGTCCCGGCGAGGAAGATCGTGGGCGCCGCCCAACCGATCCCGATGTGGTTGGTCGGTCGACGCACGCCGGCCCTGGCGAGTTCGTCGTCGATCACGAGTTGGTCGATCGGGTCGGCCCCCAGTCCCCACGGCTTCGGCCAGTGCGGCACGACGTAGCCCGCCTCCGCAAGATCTCGGCCCGACGGATTGGGGTGATCGGCGACCCACTCGCGCACGAGACGTCGGGTCGGGTGATCGTCGGGCGGCAGGTCGAAGTCCATCGCCGGGAAGTCTTACCGCTCGACCCTCGTCCCGTCAGATTCGAGCGCCCCGCCCCTGATCACCCCAACTCCGAAAAATGCGCGCGACCGAGTCAGGGGCGGTCAGATTTGCGCACATTTCGGCAACGGTGGGCGCCCCGAACCGAAACGTGCGCGGATTGTCCCGCATACGACCTTCTGGCGCTCATTTTTCGGAGTTGGGGTCAGGGGCGAGTCGCGGTGGACTTCTTCGCGGCCGTCGCCTTCTTCGCGGTGGACTTCTTCGCTGCGGACTTCTTCGCGCTGGACTTCTTCGCGGGTGACTTCTTGGCGGCCGTCGCCTTCTTCGCTGCGGACTTCTTCGCCGGAGCCTTTTTGGCTGGGGGCTGCTTCGCCGGGGTCGCCCTCCCGGCGGCGCCGCGTCGCATTGCGGGCGCCCCCTGCGCCTCGGCCCACTCGGCCCCCGTCGCCTCGAACAGCACGCCGATCTCATCGATGTGCAGGTCGACGAGATCCCAGAGATCGGGAACCAGTTCGCGATCGGCGATCAGGCCGAAGTCGAGTCGGTCGAGATAGCTGTGCACGGTGATGTTCAGCCCCATGTCGTCGGTGATCGTCGACACCGGGATGTAGTTGGTCATCTTCGCGCCGGAGAAGTACAGCGCCTCGCGTGGGCCGGGGACATTGGAGATCACGACGTTGACCGGCAGGGTCATCCGGTCGGCGAGTCGCAGCCGTGACTGCAGGCGCATCGCGGCGGTCGCAGCGAGCGGAGGCGCCACCTGGGCAAGCTCCGCGATGTCCGAGGCCGGGAGTATGTCCATCTGCAGCTTCGCTTCGTTCATCGCCTCGTGACAACGGCGGACCCGCTCGAGTGGATCGGCACAGTTCGTCGGGAGGTTGGCGATGATGCCCCCGACGCGATTCGTCCACGGGTCCTCCTCATCGCCCGTACGGATCGATACCGGCACCATCGCGCGTAGCGGGGCGTCCGGCAGTGCGTCGTGGCGCAGCAGGTACTCGCGCAAGGCTCCGGCGCACACCGCCATCACCACGTCGTTGACCGTGCAGCCGGTTGCGTCCTTCAGCGCCTTGATGTTGGCGAGTGCGGTCGAACGCATCGCAAAACGCCGATGCGGAGTGATCGCTCGATTGAACGGCGTGGGCGGCGCCGGCGACAGCGGGATGCGCACCCGGCTCACCGGTTCGGGCGTGTCGGTCGCCCCGCCGAGCGCCAACGACTTCAGTGCGTCACGCGCCTGTCCCGCCACCGCAGACACGCTGTCGACGCCGGCCGCCTCGGCCAGGTTGCGAACCATGCGCAGCGACAGACGCATCCCCTTCACCGGGTTCAACGCCAGGTTACGCATCGTCCGCTCGAGCAGCTCTCGATCCGACGGCACCGCCTCGCCGACCCAGTCGACGTGCTCGGGAACGGGTGTGTCGGGCGACGGATCGGTGAGCATTCCGAGCAGCAGCACGCCCGACGCGCCGTCGATGGTGGCGTGATGGGTCTTGGTGAGCATCGCCCAGCGACCATCGGCGAGACCCTCGATGATGTACACCTCCCACAGCGGTCGGCTGCGGTCCATGTGGCGACCGACGATGCGCGCGACCTGTTCAGCGAGCTGGTCGGCACCGCCCGGAGGTGCCAGGCCGAGGTGGCGGACGTGGTAGTTGAGATCGAAGTCCGGATCGTCGATCCAATACGGGTGGTCGAGCTTGAGCGGGACCTCGACGAGGCGGCGGCGCATCGGCTCCAGCCGACCGAGAAGTGCGTCGAATCGCTCGTACGCCGCCTGATACGGATCGAAGTTCGCGTCTGGCCGTTCGTAGATCGCGAGCCCGTTGACGTGTCCATAGGTGTTGGGCGTCTCCATGTAGAGGAAACTCGCGTCGAGGCCAGACAGTTGCTTCACGTCGTGCAGTCTCGCGCACGCGGGAGCGACGGTCGCCCCGAACCCCAGCCAGGGCGCCGGCCGCCGGTGTACGTTCTGGTCGATGGTGGGCAGCAGCGAACCCGGTGTCTCGTGCCCAGGGCACGGGAAACCGATGAGAGGATGGACCCCGTGATGCTGCGCGAGCGAGTGCTGCCACCGGATCCGAGGCGGGTCGGCAGCGAGCCCGACTATCGGTTCACGCTCGCCAACGAGCGCACGTTCCTCGCATGGATTCGAACGGCGTTGGCACTGGCTGCCGGCGGACTGGCAGCGGTCAGCTTGCTCGACGTTGCGTTCGGCGAGGCACTCGGCATCGTGCTGCTTGCGCTCAGCTTCGTCACCGCCGCGAGCGCCTATCGACGCTGGGCGCTCAACGAGCGTTCGATGCGCCTGAACGTGCCGTTGCCGACGTCGCGTCTGCCGATGCTGATGGCGGTGTCGACGGCCGTCGTTGCGATTCTGGCCGCCGTGATCCTGGTGATCGACGGGGCATGAACGGAGGGCGCCCGATCGGCCGGCGCCGCGCACGCGGCGCCCGACCGGAGTCGGTGTTCGACGTCGGACTGCAGCACGAACGCACATCGCTCGCCTGGGAGCGCACGGCCATCTCGATGATGGTGGCCGGACTGGTCCTCAGCCGTTTCGCAGCCACCGAGGGAATGTTGCTGGTCGCCGCGTGCGGCATGTTGCAGGTGGTGTTCGGGGCGGCACTGCTCGTGTGGGCGGGCGTCCACTACGAGGACCTGCACGGACCGCTGCGAGCGGGCACCGACGTCGTGCATCGCTCGGCGGCCCGCTGGCTGGGTCTGGCCACGATCGCCGGGACCGCTGC
>JBGTCW010000531.1:0-6433 GCA_041748635.1 Ilumatobacteraceae bacterium
GGCGGCGGGTCGCGGCTCGCCTCGGCGCTCGTGTACGGCTTCGGACGCCGATTGGCCCAGGCGGACCCGCCGTCGCAGTTCCTCCACATCGACGATCTTGCCGCCGCCGTCGGCGTCGGCGTCGACCGTCGCCTGGACGGCGTCTTCAACGTTGCTCCCGACGGATGGGTTCCAGGTGAGCGCGTGCGTGCACTGTCGGGGGAGCGACCGCGTCTGCCGCTGCCCGAACGTGTGAGCGAAGTGGTTGCAGGACTGCGCTGGCGGTTCGTCCGAGGCCCGATTCCGCCGGGCCTGCGGTCGTACACGCTCGAACCGTGGGTGGTCTCCAACGGTCGGCTCCGAGCAGCGGGTTGGGCGCCTACGGTCACCAACGAGCAGACCTACGTCGAGGGCACCGATGCTCCGTGGTGGGCGATGGTGTCGCCGAAGCGCCGACAGGAACTCGCACTCGGCGCAGGAGTGCTGGGGCTGGTCGTGCTGGCGGCGTTCGGTGCCGTCCTCGGCCGACGCCGACTCAGTCGTCGACGACGCTGAGCAGATCCCCATCGATCACGAGGGCGACCAGATCGCCGTCGCTGTCGAAGACGACCGACCCGTCCGGGGCCGGGAGCGTCTGCGCATCGTCCCATTGCACGTGGTACGTGACGGCGTCGGTGCGCAAGAAGACCATCTCGTCGTCGTGCGGTGGTCCGCTCGCCACCTGGGTGCCGTCGAGGTCGAACTGTGGTCCGGGGGTCACAGCGTGCGGGAACGCGGCGAACGACGTCAGCAGGATGCTGCGCGACTGGGCCTGCGCAATCTGTGTGGCCTGCGATGTGGCCGGGGGTGTCCGGTCGTCGACGACCGTTCGTGCCGTGGTCACCGCTCCCGGTGTGGTCGTTGCGCTCAGCGCTGTGGGGCCGTCCGAGGTGTGCGGGGTCATCGCGACGACCATCGTTGCGACCGCGAGGGCGGCCAACGTTCCACCGGCAAGTGCGAGGAGGTGCGCCGTGGAGCGTCGGTCCGTGTCGTCGACGTCGAGGCGTGTCGGACCCAGTTCTGAGGGATGCCGCCACGTGCGCTCGTGGGGTGGCAGGGGTCCGGGTTCCACGAACACGAGATCGTACAGCTCGGCGGGTCACCGAAGATCGCGGGCCCCAACTCGCGACACGGTATCGCTACGATGCACACGTGAACCAACCCCTCGACGGAGACGACTGGTTCGCGGTGACCGACTCGGACCTGCCGATCGCTGCGGCCTACGACTGGGCGGTTCAACCACGCTGTGGTGCCGTCGTGCTGTTCAGTGGCACCGTTCGCGATCATGCCGAAGGCCGCTCGGGTGTCGAACACCTCACCTACGAGGCGTACGAGGAGCAGGTGGTCGTCCGCTTCGGCGAGATCGTCGACGAGTTGCGACAGCGATGGTCCGACACGGGCAGGGTCGCCCTGCTGCACCGGCTCGGTCGGATCGAGATCGGCGAGTCCTCGGTGATTGCCGTCGTGTCGGCGCCCCATCGAGCCGAGGCATTCGAGGCGGCCCGCTTCGCCATCGATGCGCTCAAGGAGTCGGCGCCGATCTGGAAACACGAGGAATGGGCCGAGGGCGCCGGGTGGGGGACAGGCGCTCACGACATCGGCGACCCGCGTGCCGTGGGTCGCCCGGAGTGACGATCATTGTCATCGCGGGAGTGGCCGCGGTCGGTGCACTGGTCGCTCTGATCACCGTTGCGGCCGGGCGAAATCGACGGCCGCCGGACGACATCGCATCGTTTCGCCGTCAGATCGACGCCTTGTCGCCGGAAGCACGTCGTCAGACGTCGGATCGGATGAAACCGACCGAACGTCCCGTGAGCAGCGATGATGGTGGCGATGACACGTGACGTCGCTGCGCTCGACGCGGCCAGGGGGGTGATCGCAGGTGGCTCGTGACCTCGCGATCGACCTCGGTACGGCCAACACTCTGGTCTACATGAAGGGCCGCGGCATCGTGCTCAACGAGCCGTCGGTCATCGCGCTCAATCGCCAGACCGGCGAGGTGCTCGCGACCGGGCGCGAGGCCTGGCAGATGATCGGGCGAACACCTGGCTACATCGTCGCGGTCCGGCCGCTGCGCGGCGGGGCGATCACCGACTTCGAGATCACCGAGCGCATGATCCGCTTGCTGCTGCAGCGCGTCGGCGTGAGCAGATTCACGCGACCCAAGGTCGTCATCTGTGTGCCGTCGGCGATCACCGAGGTCGAACGGCGTGCGGTCACCGATGCCGCGCGTCGGGCAGGCGCGGCCGATGCGAACCTGATCGAGCAGCCGATGGCCGCTGCCATCGGCGCCGACCTGCCGATCGACGAACCGGTCGGCAACATGGTGATCGACATCGGTGGCGGGACGAGCGAGACAGCGGTGATCAGCCTGGGCGGCATCGTGGCGCTCGAGGCCGTCCGCGTCGGCTCGTTCGACATCGATGCGGCGATCCAGAACTACGTGCGGCGTGAGCACGGGATCGCTATCGGCGAGCGGACTGCGGAGGAGATCAAGGTGGCGATCGGCTCGGCCGACCCGACACCCGACGAGAACCAGGCCGAGGTACGCGGGCGCGACCTCATGACCGGCCTGCCCAAGACCGTGCTGCTCACGCCGGAGGAAGTGCGGTACGCGATCGAGGACGTCGTGTCGTCGATCGTTGCGTCCGTGATCCGCTGCCTGTCCAAGGCACCACCCGAGTTGTCCCAGGATTTCCTGGTGCGGGGAATGTTCCTCGTCGGCGGCGGAGGGCTGTTGCGCGGGCTGGCCGAACGGATCGAGCGAGAGACCGAGGTGCCCGTGAAGATGTCGAACGTGCCACTCGAGGCCGTCGTGTTGGGCGCCGGCCACGTGATCGAGCACTACGACGCCTTGAAGGGCATGTTCATGGGCGCCCGCCGCTGAGCACTGTCTCACGGTGCCGCGTCTGATGTGACACTTCGGCCATGAGGACCCCGACCCTCCCCGACGACGAGCAAGTGCGAGACGGACTGCGACGGATCCGGGCCGAACTCGACGTGCCCGACGCGTTCCCCGCGGCGGTACTCGAGGAGGCATCGCAGGCCGTGCAGCGCCGGCCATCGGGAGCGCACGTCGATCGGACGGACGTCGGATTTGTCACACTCGATCCGGCCACCAGCACCGATCTCGACCAGGCGTTCGCCATCGATGTGGTCGGCGACGCTCTCGTGTTGCGCTACGCAATCGCCGACGTCGGATGGTTCGTGGTTCCGGGAGGAGCAATCGACACCGAGGCCTGGCAGCGCGGTGTCACGGTCTACCTGCCCGATGGCCGAGCCGGCCTGCACCCGCCGGACCTGGCCGAGGGTGCCGCAAGCCTGCTGCCCGACGGTGATCGACCAGCCGTCGTGTTCAGCGTTCGCATCGCATCCGACGGTGCGGTCTCGCTCGAGGACGTCGAACGGTCGCTGATTCGGAGCCGGGCGAAGCTGGCCTACGAAGATGCGACCTCCGACGATCTTCCGGCAGGTTTCGACGAACTCGCCGCACGGATCGAGGCTGCCGAGCGCGAGCGAGGAGCTGATCGAGTCGACACGCCCGAGCAGGAACTGCAGCGAGTGGACGGTGGTTACGAGCTTCGTTTCCGGCCGCGTCGTCTCGTCGAGCGGCGCAATGCGGCGATGTCGCTGGCGGTCAACATGGCAGTCGCCGACGCGCTCCTCGCCGCCAAGACCGGTCTGTTCCGTACGATGCCCGCGGTCGACGAGCGAGCCGAGCGGGGGTTGCGACACACCGCACGGGCATTCGGTTTGTCGTGGGCGCCCGACGTTCCGCTCGAACGGTTCGAGCCGTCGCTCGATCGTGAGGACCCGCGAACCGCGGCGTTTCAACTCGCGATCCGGAGGGCGAGCGGCCGGGCGTCGTACGAGCCCTACCGCGAGGGTGTCGTGCCGTGGCATGCCGCGGTTGCCGCAACCTACTGCCACGCGACCGCCCCACTGCGACGACTGGCCGACCGGTTCGTGGTCGAGGCGGCGATCGATGTCGCTGCTGGTCGGTCGGTCCCCGACTACATCCAGACGGCGTTCGAGTCGCTTCCCGAGGTGATGGATCGAACGAACTCCCGCGCCGCGCAGGCCGATCGCGCAGCACTCGACCTCGCCGAGGCGCTCGTCTTGCGGGGCCGCGAGGGCGAGGTGTTCGACGCAGTCGTCACCGACGAGGATGAGCGGGGTGCCCGCATCCAGGTGTGTGAGCCGGCGATCATGGCGAGGGTCGCGGCGCGACGCGTCGATCCCGGCGACGAGATCCGGGTGCGACTGGTGCGAGCCGACGCCGCGTCCCGGTCGATCGAGTTCGACCGCGTCAGCTGACCGCGTACACGATGTGCCAGGCGCAACGTGTACGTCGGCGAAACCTCGTGGACGTACGCGCTGCGAGTGGTCTACCGTGACGCTCGTTCGTCGATCGGAAGGGAGGATGTTCACATGACTGCATCTGTGTTCGCCCCATCCGGTCGCGCCCTCGCCTCCTGAGCGAGCCGAGCACCTCGTGTGCGTGGCGACCGGTGTCCCGTTCGCCGTTCACCGATTTCGAGGTAGCTCATCATGTCCGAACACCCCGAGTGGCTCGTCGCCGAGCCCTACACCGACACCGATCATGGCGTCGTCAAGACCGGAAAGGAAGCGCAGGTCAATCTCGTCGAACGCATCGGTGACGACGGTCGCTCGTGCCTCATCGCCCGCAAGCGCTACCTCCCGCGCGCTGTCACCCAGAAGGGCCAGCTCGAGGCCATGGGCGTCCAGCGAGCCTCCGCGTTTCGCCACGACGTGCAGTACCGCGAAGGTCGCCAGTTCCGAAAGTCACGCGACCGGCGTGCGATCGAGCGGATGTCGACCTACGGCAAGAAACTGCTGCAAGACCGCTGGACCGGCACCGAGCACGACGTGATGTCACAGCTGTGGCGGGCGGGCGTCAACGTTCCGTATCCGATCGGGTTCGCCGACGACGTGCTCGACCTGGAGTACATCGGGAGCTGGGAGATGGCGGCGCCGCAGCTCTCCGCTGCGCGTCTGTCGTCGCCGCAGATCGCCGACGCATTCGAACAACTGCTGGTGGGCCTTCGTGCGATCGTCGCTGCCGGCTTCGCCCACGGCGACCTGTCGGCGTACAACCTGCTGTGGTGGGAGGAGCGCCTGTGGTTCATCGACTTCCCGCAGTCGATCGACATCGCGGCGAACCTGCAGGGCGTGGATTTCCTGCACCGTGACGTGGCGAACGTGTGCGGTTGGTTCGAACGGCATGGCCTCAACGTCGATGCGGAGTCCGTGTTCGCCGACCTGCTCAGTTTCCTGTGACCGACAGATCTCAGGGAGCGGTCAGGCGGGCGACGGTGCCGCCATTGGACACCGCATAGACGTCGCCGCCGGGGATCTCGACGACGGCGGTGAGGAGTTCGAGCTGGGTGATCTCGATCACGCGTGGCTGGTCGGGCGGAGCCGCCGGGTCCAGCGCCCAGATCTGGCCACTGCAGTAGTCGCCGAACAGGTACCAACCGGCGAGGTCGGCGACCGTGTCGCCGCGTACGACGGTGCCGCCGCTCACGGAGCAGCGGCCGTCGCTGTGGTCGTAGACGAAGAGCGGCGCGAGTGCTCCGTCGGCGGGTTGATTGCGATTGAAGGGCTCGAAGCCCTCGAAGGCGCTCCACCCGAAGTTGGCACCCTTGGCGGCATCGACTCCGTTGGTCGCGCCCGAGCGGTTGAGTTCTTCGAAGTCGCCCTGACCGACGTCGCCGATCCAGAGGTCGCCAGTGGCCCGGTCGAACGAGAACCGCCACGGATTGCGGAGCCCGTACGCCCAGATCGTGGGATCGGCGCCGGGCGTGTCGACGAACGGATTGTCGGCGGGAACGGTGAAGGGTTCGGCGGCCGCGGCCGTCGGATCGATGCGCAGGATCTTGCCGAGGCGGCTCGTGAGATCGAGGGCGACACGCTCGGGGTCGCCGCCGGAACCGCCGTCGCCGACACCGATGTACAGCAACTCATCGGGGCCGAACGCGAGTTGGCCACCGTTGTGGTTGCTGTAGGGCTGATCGATGGTGAGGACCTCGCGAAGGCTGGAACGGTCCATGACGCCGGTGGCCGGATCGACGGCGAGTTCGGCGACCACCGTGTCGCCGCCAGCGTCGGTGAAGTTCACGTACGCCAGATCGGCGGCGGGATGAAAGGCCAGACCCAGCAGCCCTCGTTCACCGCTGGCGCTGGTGAGGTCGGTGATGTCGAGCACGATGTCGGTCGACGCCCCCGTCACGGCGATCACCCGCCCCGGCTGCTCGACGACGTAGATCTCGGTGCTGCCGGGACGAGCGGCCACATCGACGGGCTGGTCGAACGAACCGACCTCGGACAGTGCCACCGACGGCTCGATGAGCGGCCCGTCGGGCACGGCGTCGGTGATGGTGGTGGCGCTCGG
>JBGTCW010000532.1:0-4290 GCA_041748635.1 Ilumatobacteraceae bacterium
AACAGCGAGTGGCTGCTCGGGCTCGATCGATCATCGAGCGATCGAGCGACCGTCTCGATGTCGTCGCCGCCCGCGTCGCCGCGGTCGACCCGGCGGTTCAGCTCGCACGTGGGTGGTCGATCACCCGCAACGCCGATGGCGCCGTCGTGCGCTCGATCGAGCAGGCCACCGACGGCGCCCTTCTCGTGACCGAACTCGCCGACGGCACCATCTCCAGCACCGTGACCAGCACCTCCCCATGAAGGAATGCCATGACTGACAACGCCACTCCGAGCCCTGGGTACGCCGATGCGCTCGGCGAACTCGATTCGATCCTGCGCGAACTCGAGGGCTCCGACGTCGACGTCGACCACCTCGCCGACCGTGTCGCACGAGCATCCGAGCTGATCGCGCTGTGCCGCTCGAAGATCTCGACGGCACAGTTGCGCATCGAGCAGGTCACCGCCGACCTCGACGCCGTCGCCGACGGTTGACCGCCACAGGGGCGACGACGGGGCTCGTCGGGGCAGGCCGCAGCCCGCGGCAGTAACCTGCGCCGAGATGCCTGGCACCGCTCCGACCAGCCTGCGCTCGATCGCCGACCGGGTCGAGGCGCGCCTCGATGAACTCCTCTCCGCCGAGCGTGAACGCTGGGAAGCCTTCGACGCCGATCTCGCCCGACCGATCGACGAGATCCGCAGGCTCGTGATGTCAGGCGGTAAGCGCCTCCGACCCGCGTTCACCCACTGGGGATACGTGGGGGCTGGCGGTGGTGCCGATGATCAGATCGACGTCGACGCCGGCGCGGCGTTCGAGCTGATGCACGCATTCGCGTTGTTCCACGACGACGTCATGGACGACGCCGTCACACGCCGGGGTCAGCCGACCACGCACACACTCGCCGCCGAGGAGCATGCCTCGAAGGGCTGGGCCGGCGAGTCCCGGCGCTTCGGCGAGGGCGTCGCCGTCCTAGTCGGTGACCTTGCGTTCGTCTACGCCGACCGACTCATGGAGGGAGCGTCACCCGAGTCGATGCGCATCTGGAACGAGTTACGCATCGAACTCAACATCGGTCAGTACCTCGACATCCTCGGATCGGTGCGCAGTGTTCGTGACGTCGACACCGCCGAACGGATCTGCCGGTACAAGTCCGGCAAGTACACCATCGAGCGGCCGCTGCACCTCGGTGCGGTCCTCGCCGCTCCAGAACGCGAGATCGAGCTGCTCCCGGCGCTCAGCGCATACGGGCTCCCGCTCGGTGACGCCTTCCAGATGCGCGACGACGTGATGGGCGCCTTCGGCGAGGAGAGCCTCACCGGCAAGTCCGTCGGCGGTGACCTCCGCGAGGGCAAGCCGACGCCACTGCTCGCCCGCGCCGTCCGCCGAGCAACCGCCGAGCAGCTCACCGTGCTCGGCGAGGTCGGCGCTCCTGGTCTCGACGGTCACGGCGTCGCGAGGATCCAGCAGGTGATCGTCGACACCGGCGCCCTCGACGAACTCGAATCGCACATCACTGCGCTCACCGAGACGGCGGTCGCCGCCATCGAGGAGGCGCCGATCGTCGACGAGGCCAAGACCGAACTGGTGGCACTCGCCGAGTACGTGAGCTGGAGGAGCACCTGATGCGAGCGGTCGTGCGATGAAGGTCGTCGTCATCGGCGCCGGGCTGGGCGGGCTGTCCGCCGCTGCACACCTGGCGAAAGCAGGTCACCAGGTCACGATCGTTGAGCGCGACGCCATCCCCGGCGGACGCGCCGGCATGATCACCGAGCAGGGCTTCCGGCTCGACAACGGACCCACCGTGCTCACGATGCCGAACCTGCTCGAAGAAGCGTTCAACGCGGCGGGCGCCGAGATGAAGGACTTCATCACGATCAACCCCGTCGACCCGATGTACCGCGCTGTCTACGCCGACGGCTCGACGCTGTTCGTACGCCACGGACGCGACGCGATGACCGAGGAGATCCGCGAGTTCTCCGGAGCGAAGGACGCCGAGGCGTTCGGTCGGTTCTGCACCTGGCTCGAGCAGCTCTACCGGGCCGAGATGAACTCCTTCATCGACGCCAACTTCGACAGCCCACTCGACCTGATCAAGCCGTGGCGTTCGGGCCTCGAACTCGTCAAGCTCGGTGGGTTCGGGAAGTTGGGCAAGAAGGTGGCGTCGTTCTTCGACGACGAACGGTTGCAGCGGATCTTCAGCTTCCAGTCGATGTACGCCGGCCTGGCTCCGTACGAAGCGCTCGCGCTCTACGCCGTGATCACCTACATGGACTCGGTCGAAGGTGTGTTCGTACCCGAGGGTGGCATGCACATGATGGCCGCCGGGCTCGCCGACGCCGTCACCGTCGCGGGCGTCGACATCCGCTACTCGTCGCCGGTCACCCGCATCCTGCGCGCGCCGGGCGGGGCGGTGACCGGTGTCGAAATCGACGCCTCCGAGCGGCTCGACGCCGACGCAGTCGTCTGCAACGTCGACCTTCCGGTTGCCTACCGCGAGCTGCTGCCCGGGATCGACGCGCCCCGCGCCGCCCGCAACGGCAAGTACTCACCGTCGTGTCTGCTCTGGGTGGCCGGCGTCAAGGGGCTGCCACCCGCCGACGCTGCCCATCACAACATCCACTTCGGCCACGACTGGGACGGCTCGTTCAAGGCGCTGATCCACGACGGCGTGCGCATGCCTGACCCGTCGATCCTCGTCACCCTGCACAGCCTCGACGATCGCTCGCTCGCCCCGGAGGGCCACTCGAGCATCTACGTCCTCGAGCCGACGCCGAACCTCAGCGGCACCATCGACTGGAGCCGCGAGCGAGACCGCATCGTCGACGACCTGCGGCAACGGACCGCATCGCTCGGCTACCCGACCGAGGTCGTCGTCGAGGAGATCTACGACCCGCAGGACTGGGAGCGGATGGGCATGGAACAGGGCACGCCGTTCGCGCTCGCCCACACGTTCTTCCAGACCGGACCATTTCGGCCGAACAACGTGAACAAGAAGGTGCCGGGGCTGGTGTTCACCGGGTCGTCCACCCTGCCGGGCGTCGGCGTGCCGATGGTGCTCGTGTCAGGCAAGCTCGCCGCCCAGCGCGTCGAGCAGTACGCCCGCAGCACCGGGTCGAGGCGACGCGGCTGATGGCGAGCGTGAAGGCGCTGTTCGGTCGCACGCCGCCGACACCGACCACCCAATTGCTGCCGACCGCGCCGGTGACGCTCGACGAGAGCTACGACCTGTGTCGCCAGTTCAACAAGCGCCACGGAACCACCTACTACTGGTCGACGAAGGTGTTGCCGCGGGTCAAGCAGCACCACGTCCATGCCCTGTACGCCTTCGCCCGCTACGCGGACGACATCGTCGACGAGATCCCGTCGCAGGGTGGCCGCGACGTCCCTACTGAGGTGCGTGCCGCAGCCTTGGCCGACTTCGGAGATCGATTCTTCGCCGACGTCGAGATCGGACGCTCCGACAATCCGGTCCTCAAGGCGGTCGTGCACACCGTGCGAGCCTTCGACATCGACATCGAAGCGTTCCGCCGATTCCTGCGCTCGATGACCATGGACCTCACGATCGAGAGCTACCGAACGTGGGACGATCTGCTCGAGTACATGGACGGCTCGGCCGCCGTGATCGGCGAGATGATGCTGCCGATCCTCGAGCCAACCGACTACGACGATGCCCTGCCCCACGCCCGCGACCTCGGCAACGCTTTCCAGCTCACCAACTTTTTGCGCGACATCGACGAAGACCTCGACCGCGGCCGCCAGTACATCCCACTCGAGGACACCGAGCGGTTCGGTGTCGATCTCACCGCACGTCGGGTCAGCCCCGAGTTCATCGAGCTGATGCGCTTCGAGATCGATCGCTGTCGGACGCTGTACCGATCCGCCCAGCTCGGCATCGACATGCTCCCCGAGCGCTCGGCGAAGTGCGTCGGCGCCGCGCACGCCCTCTACGGGCGGATCCTCGACAAGATCGAGGCACACGGCTACGACGTGTTCAGCTCGCGTGCGAGTGTCTCGACCACCGAGAAGGCGGCCACCGTCGCCAAGCTCTTGCTCCCGTGAGCCCTCACGTCCCTCCCATTCGCCAACGCGTGAACACATGGGTCGATGATCGGCCCATGTGTTCACGCGTTGCAGCGATTTCGGCAGCGGTGACGGTTGCGGGGATGATCGCGACGCCGCTGTGCGCCCAGGGCGGTCGGGCCCGGCGGGTGCTGTCGAGTGTGGTGGTGGTCGGATCGTTCGTCACGACTACCGCGAACGCCTCGCGCCGGTGGGGCGGACGCCGTGCAGGGGTCGCCGCGGCGGCCACCG
>JBGTCW010000533.1:0-1661 GCA_041748635.1 Ilumatobacteraceae bacterium
CCCGCGGTGGTAGCCCACCCGGTATGCGGCGTACCGCTCGATCGGATCTCGCCCCAGATCACCGAGCTCGGCCCAACCGTCGAGGTACTGCGGCGCCGACGCAACGACCTGCGCCACCGCGTCGCGCCGCTGCTCCGGTGCGCTCTCGATCGCCGCCACGAGACGCTGGGCCAGGTCGGCAGCGGCCGCTGGAAGGACCGTGGTCGGCAGGCCCGCGGAGAAGTGGATCGGCTGGTCGCTCACCGCTGGGATCGTAGGCGACCGAACGGTCGCCGACCTACAGTGCTCGGATGCTCGGACTGACGCTCGACAACGCGAAGACGATCGCCATCGTCGGCGCGACGGCACTGGCTGTCGGAGCGATCGTGTCGTTCTGGGTCATGAATTCCATTGCGCAGAAGCTCGCCACTGCCGCGCTGCTCGCGCTGCTGGCGTTTGCGTTCTGGACCCAACGAGTCTCCCTGCAGGACTGCGCCGACAAGGTGCAGGACAGCTTCGACCGTGCCGGCACCGACATCATCGTCGCCGATACCGAGTGCTCGTTCTTCGGCGTCACCGTCAACATCTCGGACCCGCGACCTGGCGGCTCGACGAGTGACGGCTGACGCTCCCGACGTCGTCGCCTCGAGAACGGGCGTCGATGGTGGAACACTCGCCCGGCTGACCGCGGCCAAGACCGTCACGAACGTGGCGCTGCGGTGGATCCCTCCGTTCCTGCCGACACTGGAGCGCGCCTTCGGTGCGTCCACCACACAGCTGACCACCGTGCTCGGCGTCGGGGAGACCGCTGGGCTGTCGACCATCTTCCTGGGTCGTCACCTCGACCGTGGCCGTGAACGCGCCGTGATGATCGGCGCGCTCGGACTCGTCGGCGCATCGGCGGTGCTGGCGTTGGCCGGCACCGTGACGACGTTCGCGATCTCCTTCTTCGTGCTCGTCCTCGGCGTCTCGAACCTCACCGTGGCCGGTCAGGCCTGGATCAGCCACCGCGTCGACTACCGCTGGCGTGCCCGATCGATCGGGCTGTACGAGACGTCGTGGGCCCTGGCGCTGCTGGTGGGGGCCCCGATCGTCGCCGTGCTCATCAACGTGTTCGGCTGGCGCGGTCCGTTCGTCGCCATTGCGATCGCGTGCCTGCTCGCAGCGGTGTTGGTCGCAACGACGCTGCCCGCCACCGTGAAATCGACCGTGACAGCCGGGGACCCGACCCACGTGTCCGCCTCGACACCGATCACGGCGCGAGCGTGGGTCGTGATGGTGGCCTCGGCAACGACGGCGATGGCGGGGCTGTCGGTGTTCGTCGTCTCAGGAAGTTGGCTCGACGACGCGTTCGACGTGTCGACGGGCGGCATCGGTGCGGTGGCGATGTTGTTCGGCGCCACCGAGCTGGTGTCGAGTCTTGCCAGCGCGGCCTTCGCCGACCGGCTCGGCAAGCTGCGCACCACTCTCGGCGGGCTCGGGTTGCTGCTCGCTGGGTTGGCGGTGATGCTGGCCGCCGACGATCGCCTCTGGGTCGGCATCGCCGGGCTCGTGGTGTTCCTGCTCGGCTTCGAACTTGCCTTCGTCGTCTCGCTGTCGCTGGTCAGCGAGTCGATGCCGTCCGCCCGCGGCTCCACCCTGGCCCTCGGCAACGCCGTCGGGACAGTTGCGCGAGCGGGCGG
>JBGTCW010000534.1:0-3089 GCA_041748635.1 Ilumatobacteraceae bacterium
AACGCCACCGTGGCCGAGTCGCTCGGCGCCACGGCGATCGACGCCCTCGCACCGGCGTAGCTCGGCGCGCTCCCTCGCGTCGCGGCACCACCGATCTCGTACGGTGTGTCGATGAGCAGCACCCCGATCGCCGATCTCGACCTCCCGTCGATCGGCGATCCGACCCTGAGCGACGCCGAACGTCAGGCGCTCGTGACCTCGTTGGCCGAGGATCACTGGATCGTCCGCAACCCGATCGGCTTCTCGATCCTCCACTACGCCGACGTCGTCGCGGTGCTGCGCGACAAACGCTGGCACAGCGCCACGGCGAAAATCCCCGAGATGATGGGCATCACCGACCCCGACTTCCTCGCGAACCGACGGGTGTCGATCCTCTCGGCCGAAGGTGACGTTCACACCCGGCTCCGTCGCCTCGTTGCCAAGTCGTTCTCGCCACGCTCCGCCGACCGACTCCGTCCGTTCATGCGCGAGGTCGTGAACGATCTGATCGACGAGGTCGCCCCGGCCGGACGCGCCGACATCGCCGTCGACATCTGCGAGCCGTACCCGATTCCGATCATCTGCGAACTCCTCGGCGCGCCCCGAGAGGACTGGCAGCTGTTCTCGCGCCTCGCCGAGGACGTGCTGCGGATCTTCAACGGCAACGTGCTCGAGGAACTCGATGTGATCAAGGCGGCCCAGGCCGAACTCGACGAGTACACACGTGCGTTGATCGCCAGTCGCCGCAACGACCCACGCGACGATCTGATCACCGATCTGATCGCCGCCGAGGAGGAGGGTGACCGGCTCACCACCGACGAACTGGTGATGATGGTCGACGCGGTCATCGTCGGCGGCACCGATACCACCCGCAACCAGCTGGGCTGCGCGGTCGGGCTGCTGTCGCAGTATCCCGACCAGTGGGCACTGCTCGCGACGGACCCCAGCATCGCCCCGCGGGCGGTCGAGGAGATCATGCGGTACTTCGGTGCCGTGCGCGGCACTGCCCGTTTCGCGAGCGAGGACATCGAGTACCGCGACCTGCTGTTCCCGGCGGGCACCATCGTGGGAACGTCACTGGCCACTGCCAACCGGGATTCCTCGGTCTTCGACGACCCCGGCACGTTCGATATCACCCGCGAGCCCTCCGGTCAGCCACAGCTCACGTTCGGCTCCGGCATCCACTACTGCCTCGGCGCCGCGCTCGCCCGCGCGGAACTCCAAGAGGCCCTGCCGATCCTCGCTCGCCGGATGCCCGACCTCGCCGTCGACGGCGCCATCACGTGGAAGCCGTCGACCACCGCCATCTTCGGACCGACCCACCTGCCGGTCACCTTCACCCCGACCTGACGCGCCCCACCGATGAGCGAAACCAGCGGATACCGGCGGCTTCGCTCATCGCAGCAGGACGTGCGGCTACTCGTCGGCCGAGGGCGGGCGCCGGAAACGCTTGATCTCGCCGCGCTGCTTCTTGGCGTCGACCCGGCGACGTTGCGAACCACGCGTCGGCTTCGTCGCCCGCCGGGGCCTCGGCACGAACAACGCCTCACGCAACTTCGTCGCGAGGCGCTCCTCGGCCAGCGCCCGATTGCGCAGTTGCGATCGCTCATCGTCGGCCACGACACGGACGATCGAGCCGAGCTTGGCCGTCACCCGCTGACGTTGTGCGTCGGAGAACGCCGACGAGGCCGCCACGTCGAACGTCAACTCCACACGGGTCGCCGCCTTGTTCGCATGCTGACCACCCGGACCGCCGGAGGCGCTGAACGTCGCGAGCAACTCGTGGCGCGGGACGCGAACGGCGTCGGTCACCACCAGACGATCATCGGACACACCCACTCCCCCAGCATGCCTCGCGACGTGGTGCGTCGCATACGGTGAGGCGATGGGAGACATCAAGCTCGGCTACAACACCGGCTACTGGTCGGCGGGCCCGCCCACCGGCGCGCTGGAAGGAATCAAGGAGGCCGAACGGCTCGGCTTCAATTCGGTGTGGACCGCCGAGGCGTACGGCTCCGATGCCCTCACCCCGCTCGCATGGTGGGGCGGTGCGACCGAGACGCTGAAGCTCGGCACCGCCATCATGCAGATGGCAGCGCGCACCCCCGCAGCCACAGCGATGGCCGCGATCACGATGGACCACCTCTCGAACGGGCGATTCATCCTCGGGCTCGGCGCATCGGGCCCGCAGGTGGTCGAAGGTTGGTACGGACAGCCCTACCCGAAGCCGCTCGCCCGAACTCGCGAGTACGTCGAAATCGTCCGCTCGATCGTCGCCCGTGAACGACCCGTCGAGTTCCACGGCGAGTTCTACGACATGCCGTTCGAAGGCGGCGCCGGCCTCGGCAAAGCACTGAAGTCGACCGTGCACCCGCTGCGCAACGACATACCGATCTACCTTGCCGCCGAAGGCCCGAAGAACGTCGCCCTGTCGGCGGAGATCTGCGACGGTTGGCTGCCGCTGTTCTTCTCGCCCAAGGACGACAAGTTCTACCGCGACTGCCTGCAGCAGGGCTTCGATGCCTCGGGTGACCCGACGAAGAAGAACCGCTTCGAGGTCACGGCGACGGCGATGATCATCCCCGGCGACGACGTCGAGAAGTGTGCCGATCTGGTGCGCCCGTTCTTGGCGCTGTACGCCGGCGGGATGGGCGCCAAGGGAGCGAACTTCCACTACGAGGTTTTTGCCCGGATGGGCTACGGCGACGTCGCCGACACGGTTCAGGCGCTCTATCTCGACGGCAAGAAGGCCGAGGCGGCCGCAGCGATTCCGCTGGCGATGGTCGAAGACGTGGCGCTCGTCGGACCACCCGACAAGATCCGCGGCGAACTCGACATGTGGCGTGAGACCTGCATCACCGAATTCCTCGTCAGCGGCCCGGCGAAGGCGCTGCCGAGCTTCGCTGAGCTCGTCCTCGGCTGACGCCGCTGACGCCGCTGACGCCATCTTCGTCGCCATCGCCATCGCCATCGCCATCGCCATCTCCGCCGATGTCGGTTGCGGCTGGGCCTGCGTCGTCGGACAACGACGGGTTCGCCCAGCGCGTCGTGGCCAGCACGGCGCCGATCGCGACGACGGCGCCGACCACGATCAACCAACCGGACGCCGT
>JBGTCW010000535.1:0-4392 GCA_041748635.1 Ilumatobacteraceae bacterium
CGTCCTGGGGTGGTGGCGCGGCTTTCGACCTCGGGGTGCACCCCGTGGGCCTCACGCTGCGCGCCGCGGCACAGTCGGGGGCCGGTCGCCCGGTGTCACTCACCGCCGTCATCGCCGACGCCGGCACTCGCCGCGAACACGTCACGATCCGACTCCACTTCGACTCCGGTCTCGTCGCCACGATCCTCGCCCGCTGGCAACCCGACTCGACGCCCGACGGGGATCTCCAGGCCTCCAGCGCCAGCGCTGTGCTCCGCTGCGAGTTGTACCCCTCGCCGACCCTCGAGCACAACGGAGACCCGGTCTCGCTCGACGCTGCGATCAGGCCGCCGTCACTCGTGGACGACTACGGCTACGCACCGCAGCTGCAACGGTTCTGGACGAACATCCGCACGGGACGACCCGTGCCGACCACATCACGCCTCGGACGCCAGGCGCTCGACGTGATCTGCGCCGCCCATTGGTCCGCCGGCCGCAACGCGATCGAGGTCCCACTCCCCTTCCCCGGCCCCCGCGACCAGACCCCCGCCCAACTCCTCGCGATGTAACGATTGGTGTCTGACACCAAACGTCACATGTCAACCGTGGGAGAGGTCACGGCCCTTCTCGATCACCACGATGCCTTCGTCGCTGACCGTGAAGCGCTCTCGGTCGATCTCGGGTTCGAGACCGATGCGGGCCCAGTCGGGCACGATCACGTTCTTGTCGACGATGCAGCGGTGGAGGCGAACCCCGGCACCGATGCGCACGTCGGGGAAGATGATCGAGTCGGTGACGTGCGCGTCGTGGTCGATGAACGTGCCCGGCCCGACGATCGAGCGTTCGACGTGCGAACCCGACACGATCGACCCCTGGCAGAGCAGGCTGCCGTCGACGAACGACGGCTCGCCGCCGCGCCCGCGGGACACCTTGGCGGGCGGCAGCGCCCGACGCGACGTGTAGACCGGCCAGCGCTCGTTGTACAGTTTGAAGATCGGGACCGGCGCGATCAGATCCTTGTTGGCGTGGAAGAACGAGTCGAGCGTTCCGACGTCACGCCAGTACCCCTTCTCGCGATCGTCCTGGCCGGGCACGATGTTCGTCGAGAAGTCGTAGACCCGGGCGACGCCGGCATCGGTGAGCGCCGGGATGACGTGGCTCCCGAGGTCGGTGTACTGGTTTTCGCGCGGCGTCACGACGTCGATGAGCGTCTGGGTGTCGAACACGTAGTTGCCCATGCTCGCCAGGCACATCTCGTCGTTGCCGGGCATGGTCGGCGGGTCGGCGACCTTCTCGTGGAACGCGATGATCTTGCCGTCCTCGGCAACCTCGATGACGCCGAACTCGGTTGCCTCGTGCTTGGGGACCGGGATCGCGGCGACGGTGACGCCCGCGCCACTCTGCACGTGTTCGTCGACCATCTGACGCGGATCCATCCGGTAGATGTGGTCGGCGCCGAACACCGCGACGATGTCCGGCGACTCGTCCGAGATCAGGTTGAGGTTCTGGTAGATCGCATCGGCGGAGCCTTGGAACCAGTACGGGCCGCGGCGCATCTGCGCCGGCACCGGGGTGACGTAGTTGTCGAGCATCGCCGAGAACCGCCACGTCTGGGAGATGTGACGGTCGAGGCTGTGGCTCTTGTACTGCGTGAGCACGACGATCTTGAGATACCCGGCGTTGGCGAAGTTCGACAGGGCGAAGTCGATCAGCCGGTACGTGCCCGCAAACGGCACCGCCGGCTTCGCACGGTCGTTGGTGAGCGGTTGGAGACGCTTTCCCTCGCCGCCGGCCAACACGATCACGAGCACCTTCGGTTCGACTGGCATCGGCCACCACCGTACACGGGGCGCAGGACGCGAGGCCCGTGCTCAGCGTCGTGGCGCGGCGACGAGTTCGTGGTAGAGCGCCAGGTAGCGGCGAGCGGGTTCGCTCCACGACCAGTCGATCGCCATGATCCGCTTCTGGATCGCCATACGCCGACGACGGTCGCGAAGACGGCGCTCGGCGCGGAACAGCCCTGCGAGCAGCGCCTCGCTCGTTGCGCCAGCAGCGACGAACCCCGTGCCGGCACGGTCGACGTCGGCGTCGGTCACGGTGTCGACCAATCCGCCCACCGCCGTGACCACCGGAATCGCCCCGTAGCGCATCGCCTGCATCTGGGTCAGCCCACACGGCTCGAACCGGCTCGGCATGACGTACAGGTCGCCGCCGGCGAACATCAGGTGCGACAACGCCTCGTCGTAGCCGTCGACGAAGGCCAGCGACCCGGGATGCTCGGCCGCCAACTCGCGCAGTGTCGCGGCGAGGCCGGCGTCGCCCGAGCCGAGGATCGCCAAGCGCATGGGGATCTGTGACAGCAGCGGCACCAGCGCAACGAGCAGGTCGATCCCCTTCTGCTGGGTGAGCCGAGTGACAACGGTGGCGAGCGCGACATCGTCGTCGGGGAATCCGATCCGATCGAGCAGTGCGGTGCGGTTCGAACGGCGGTCGTCGAGCGACGCCGCGTCGAATCGAGCGGCGAGCAACGGGTCGGTCGCCGGGTTCCAGACCTCGGTGTCGATCCCGTTCAGGATCCCCACGAGTGCGTCGGCGCGGTTTCGCAAGGGCTCGTCGAGCCCGAACCCTCCCGCCGGTGTGACGATCTCGGTCGCGTAGTTCGGCGAGACCGCCACGATTCGATCGGCGAGCGCCAGCGCCCCAGACAGCGGGTTGACCCCGCCCCACCACTCGTAGTGGTCCGCACGTGGCCCGATCCGATCGAGCCACGAACGATCGGCGATGCCCTGGTAGGCCAGGTTGTGGATCGACACCACCGTCGGCGGCGGGTCCGTCAGCGCGGCGAGGGTAGAACCGGTGTGCCAGTCGTTGAGGTGCAGGACGTCGGGCGGGTCGTGCTCGACCGCTGCGGCGACGGCACGGGCGAACCGGAAGAATCGTTGGTCGTTGTCGGCCCAACCCTCGCCGCTCGGCTGGAGATAGGGATGCGACCGTTCCATGCCGGGCACCGAGACGAGTCGGAGCCGACCGACCACTGGGTGATGTCCGTTGCGCACCGTTGCCGATCCCACCCAGGCGGGGACGTCGAGGGTGATGCTCGTCTCGTCGACCAGGGCGACACCGCCGTAGTCGGGCATCACGAGATCGAGTTCGACGCCGAGCCGACGCAACTCGGCGCCGAGCCCCGCTGCGGCTGCTGCCAGCCCACCGACCGTCGCCACCGGCGACAGTTCTGCCGTGACGAACATGACTCGCATCGCATCAGTCTTGCCCACCGGGCCCGGGCCGTTGACGTTCCGGCTCGGACGTTCCGGCTCGGGCAGTCGGATCGGACCGTCGGATCGGATTGACTGCAACGATGTCGGACATCGCCGGTCCTCACGACGATCCTGTGCGCTCGACCACCGACGCCACCGATGCCACCGACGCGCTCGGCGACGACATCCGCCTGCTGGGACGGCTCCTCGGTGAGGCGATCGAACGCACGGAGGGTCGCGAGGTGTTCGAGTTGGTCGAGCGGGTCAGGCGTCTCGCCGTCGACGCTCGTCGATCTGGCCGCAGCGCCGTCGACGAGATCCGCGCCGCGCTCGCCCAGCACCCGATCGACGAACAGATCCTCGTCCTACGCGCGTTCGACTGGCTGTCGTTGTTGGCGAACACCGCCGAGGACGTCCATCTCGAGCGCCGACGGCGTCATCACCATCACCGCGGGCATCCTGCGCGTCCGGGAAGCATCGCCGCAGTGCTGCGTCGGGTCCACGACTCCGAGATCGAGCTCGATGACCTGGTCGCCGCCGTCGGCGCGCTGCAGGTGAGCCCGGTCATCACCGCGCACCCGACCGAGGTGCGGCGCAAGACCGTGCTCGAGGTCCTCGACCGGCTGGCCGGGCTGCTCGACGACCTCGACGTTCGCCGACACGACGCGGGAGCTGTCGCACGGCTCGAGCACGAGCTGTCGGTCAGCGTCCTGCTGCTCTGGCAGACGGCACTGCTGCGGCTCTCGAAGCTGCGCGTTTCCGACGAGATCAACGAAGCGATCCGGTACTACGACGCGAGCCTGTTCGCCGTCATTCCCGAACTCACCCGCGACCTCGCCACCAACGTCGCCGAGATCGCTGACGGCCAGGTCGTCGACACGACCAGCACGATCACGATGGGCTCGTGGATCGGCGGCGACCGCGACGGCAACCCGTTCGTCACCGCCGACGTGGTGCGCCACGCGATCGGACGGCAGTGCGAAACGGCGCTGGCCCACCATCTCACGGGGCTGCACGGACTGTCGCGCCAGTTGTCGATGAGCGATCGGCTGGTGACGGCAAGTGACGCCGTGATCGCGCTCGCCGCCGCCTCCGGCGACGACTCACCCTTCCGGGCCGACGAGCCGTACCGGCGAGCGCTACGCGGCATGCACGC
>JBGTCW010000536.1:0-1742 GCA_041748635.1 Ilumatobacteraceae bacterium
GCAGCTGCACGCCGGCGACCCTGACGCTCGCGCCACGTTGCTCACGGCGGCCGGACGTGCACGTCGCTGCGGAGCGGACGCGGCGCTCGTCGACGCAGTGTTGGCACATGACCGTGGTATGACGCGCATCGGCTCGATCGACGCGGAGCTCCTGTCGATGATCGAGGCTGCGCTCGAGGTTGCCGATCCCTCGGACGAACCGACGCTTGCACGCCTGCTCGCGCTCCATGCGCTGCACCTCGTTCACACATCGCGCGTCGACGAGCGACTCGGTTCGGCCAACCATGCCGTCGAGCTCATCGAACGGTCAGAGGACCCGCTGCTGCTCCCGCAGATGATCTCCTCCCTGCTGTTCGCGCTGTCGGGCCCCGGCACCCTCGACCTGCGACGAGATCTGGCGCGCCGGGCGGTCATCGCCGCCGATGGGTCCGGCGATCCGCACCTGCGGTTCTGGACGGGTCGAGCTGCGAACTACATCGCGATCGAATCGGCGGATCCGGAGATGGCCGCAGCCCAGCTCCGCCGCATGGAGGACATAGCCCGGGCGATCCCGGAGACGCGTCTGCGCTGGGTGTCGATGACGGCGCTTGCGTTCACCGCCACGATGGAAGCGCGCCTCGACGACGCCGAAGGCCTCATCGACCGGGCGCTCGGTCTCGGGCTGCAGGTCGGCGATCCAGATGCGATGTCGGTCTATGCGGGGCAGATCTTCGTCTGTCGATCGTTCGCCGGCCGCTACGACGAGCTCGTACCCCTCCTCGAGACGGTGAACCGCGAGACCCCCGGCGTACGGCCGTTCGAACTGGCACACGCGATCACGCTCGTGGCGACCGGCCACGTCGACCGGCCGCGGGAGCTGCTCCGGGCGGCAGCGGTGTCCGACTTCGCCGATGTGCCACACGACTATCTGTGGATGACCACGATCATCGGCTATGCCGTGCTGTCGATCGAGCTCCAGGAGACCTCTGCGGCGGGACCGCTGTTCGACCTGCTCGAGCCGTTCGCTGACCAGGTGGCGTTCACCGGTGCGACCAGCCAGGGCCACATCGGTGCCTACGTCGGCAAGCTCGCATCGCTGCTGGGCCGTCACGACGTCGCCGACGCGCACCTGGCTCGTTCACTTGGTGTGGCCCGTTCGTTCGGATGGCGGTACCACGAGGCGACGACGCTGGTTGCACTGGTGCTCTCCCGGTCCCGGCGCTCCGAAACCCTCGACCAGGAGGCGATGTCCTGGTTGACCACGGCGTCGGAGATCGCAGCCGAGTACAACCTGACGTCGGTCGCCCGACAGGTGCATGCGATGCACGTGCGTCGGTGAGGCGCGACTGCAACACCAATCGGCGAAGGTAAGAGATCGACACGAACTGGTCGTGTCGATCTCTGGGAGGTCACGTGCCGAAGTTCCTCGTCTTCGCCAAGTACAACGCCGACGGCATCAAGGGCCTCATCGACAAGGGTGGCTCGAGCCGTCGCGAAGCGCTGGCATCCGCGTGCGAATCGGCCGGAGGATCGCTCGAGAGCTTCTACTTCGCCTTCGGCGACACCGATGCGTTCGTGACAGTCGACGCGCCGGACAACGTCGCCGCGGCGCGGCTGTGCCTAGCTGCGGCCGCCAGCGGGATGGTGACGGTCAGCTGCACAGCCCTGCTCACACCAGAGGAGATCGACGCAGCGACGGAGAGCGCCGTTGACTACCGACCGCCTGGCTCCTGAACAGTTTCGACCGCCGGTGACGGCAATCA
>JBGTCW010000537.1:0-2477 GCA_041748635.1 Ilumatobacteraceae bacterium
TCCGCCGGCGAGTTGGCTCCGGCCAACCCGCTCGAGCCGGGCCTGCTGGCCGGCCTGCCTGGCTATCAGTTCCTCGACTCGCTCGCTGTCGACGGCGACGGTTGGGTGTGTGTTGCCACGATCTTCAACGGCGGGATCACGGCGATCTCGCCCGACGGCACCCAGATCGAGCACCATGCGACCGGCGACCTGCTGACGACCAACATCTGCTTCGGTGGCGACGACCTCCGCACGGCGTTCGTCACGTGTTCGAGTACTGGACGGCTGGTGTCGTTCCCGTGGCCCCGGCCCGGTCTGCGGCTCGCACATCAGTAGGTCAGACGGTTCGATGAGCCGGACCTCCGCAGGTGCTGGCCAGGTAGCGTGGTTGATCGTGCCACAGCGCTTCTACATCGAGACGCTCGGCTGTCCGAAGAACGACGTCGACTCCGACAAGTTGGTCGGCGCGCTCGTCGCCGACGGCATGGTGTCCACCGATGACGCCACGCTGGCCGATCTCGTCGTCGTGAACACCTGCGCGTTCATCGACGACGCCCGCCGCGAGTCGATCGAGACGATCCTGGCGCTCGACGGACAGCGCCGCGACGGTTCGCGCCTGGTGGTCACCGGGTGCATGGCCGAGCGGTACGGCGCCGAGCTCGCCGCTGAGCTTCCCGAGGTCGACCAGGTCGCGGGATTCGGTCAGGCGTTCAACCTCATGCCGGCCGAGCGAGACGGGACCGAGCAGCCGCGCGGGTCCGCGCCGGCGCGCAAGCTCATCCCCGTGTCGACGACACCGCTGCCCGAGTTCGACTTACTCAACCTGCCCCGTCCGAAGTCGCCGGTGCCGTGGGCGTACGTGAAGATCGCAGAGGGCTGCGACCGTTCGTGCGGCTTCTGCGCGATCCCGAGTTTCCGCGGCCCGCAGCGCAGCCGCGACGTCGCGTCGATCCTGCTCGAGGTCGAGCAACTCGAGGCTCGCGAGATCGTGCTCGTCGCTCAGGATCTCGCCTCGTACGGCAAGGACCGGCCGGGCGAGTTGGGCGCCGGGTCGATCGTGCCGCTGGTGAGGGCCGTCGCCGACGAGGTCGACCGGGTGCGGCTGCTGTATCTCTACCCGAGCGATCTCAGCGACGACCTGATCGATGCGATCTGCGACTCGGGCGTTGCCTACTTCGACCTGTCGCTCCAGCATGTCAGCAAGCCGCTGCTTCGCCGGATGCGTCGATGGGGTGACGGCCAGCGCTTCCTCAATCGCATCGCCGACATTCGCAAGCGCGAGCCCGACGCAGCATTTCGGAGCAACTTCATCGTCTGGTATCCAGGTGAGACCGAGGCCGATCACGATCAACTCCTCCGGTTCGTCGAGGAGGCGCAGCTCGACTGGTGCGGCTTCTTCTCCTACAGCCGCGAGGACGGTACCTACGCCGCCGTTCTGGACGGTGCGGTCGATCCCTCGCTGATGAGCGAACGACTCGGGGAGCTGCGCGAACTCCAGGACGACATCACCGCCACGAGGCGCGACGCTCTCATCGGTTCGACGGTCGAGGTGCTCGTCGACACCGCCGGAGTCGGTCGCAGCCACCGTGAGGCGCCGGAGATCGACGGTGTCGTCCACGTCGACCCAGCACTTCCCCCCGGCGAGATCGTCGAGGTCGACATCGTCGATGCGCTCGGGCCTGACCTCGTGGGGGCCGGTGTCACCACCGACGCACTCGAGGTGGCCGAGTGACGGTGCCGCCCGACAAGCTCGCCACGTGGGCGAACGCGATCACGGTCGGACGCCTGCTGCTGTCGCCGCTGATGTTCTGGGCGATCCCGCGCGACGGCGACGGATCGTGGATCGCGGTGTCGCTCTGGTTCGTGCTGTGCGCGAGCGATGGCATCGACGGCTACATCGCGAGGCGCCACGGCACGACGTCGGCCGGAGCCTTCCTCGACCCGCTGGCGGACAAGGTCCTCGTGCTCGGCGCCATGTTCACGCTGGTGAGCACGGGCGTGTTCTGGGTCGTGCCGGTCATCATCATCGCTGCACGCGAGTTCCTCATCAGCGTGTACCGGGTCCTGGTCGGTGGCAAGGGCATCAGCGTGCCTGCGAGCCGCCTCGCCAAGTACAAGACGGTCGCTCAGCAGTTCGCCGTCGCATTCGCACTCTTCCCGCTGACCGCACTCGATGCGACGTGGACGTGGAATGCCTTGCTGTGGGTCGCCGTGGCGCTCGCTCTGATCAGCGGGGGTCAGTACCTGTGGCGTGCCCGCCAACTCGCCGCTGCTCCGGTACCCGTCACCGTCGACCAGGTGGGCTGAATGGCGTTGCGCTGCGATGTGCTGGCGGTGGGGACCGAGTTGCTGCTCGGCCAGATCATCGACTCGAACTCGGCGTGGATCGGTGGAGAGCTCGCCGCCCACGGCATCGACTCGCTCGTACAGGTCAAGGTCGGCGACAACGTCGGGCGGATCGAGGTCCAACTGCGGCGGCTGCTGGAACACGCGGACGC
>JBGTCW010000538.1:0-2662 GCA_041748635.1 Ilumatobacteraceae bacterium
TCGTCGCTGCGCTCCAGCAAGCAGCCGAAGAGGCGCCGACTCCGCTGGCCGCTGCGCCGGTCAGGCCGAAGCCACCTGGCGCCGGCAGCGTCGAAGCGCAGCTGGCGAAGTTCTCCGACGAGCAACTCGCTGCGGAACTCCAACGCCGCAACTGGGTCGTGATGGAACCCTGACCCACCTGGGCGTGCGAGGCTGGACGGATGCGCTATCGACGGCTGGGCCGTACCGCTCTTCAGGTCAGCGAGCTGTGTCTCGGCACGATGAACTTCGGGCCACAGACACCGGAGGACGAGTCGTTCGCGATCATGGATCGCGCGCTCGAGCTCGGGATCAACTTCTTCGACACGGCGAACCGCTACGGCGGTGACCTGGGCGCCGGTGCCACCGAGTCGATCATCGGGCGGTGGTTCGCCCAGGGCGGCGGCCGACGCGAGAAGGTCGTCCTGGCCACCAAGTTGTTCGGCGCCATGTCGGAGTGGCCGAACGACGGCCGACTGTCGGCACGGCACATCCGAATGGCATGTGAAGACAGCCTCCGGCGGATGCAGACCGACCACATCGACCTCTACCAGATGCACCACGTCGACCGGACCGCGCCGTGGGAGGAGGTGTGGCAGGCGATGGACACGCTGATCCAGCAGGGCAAGATCACCTACGTCGGCAGCAGCAACTTCGCCGGGTGGCACATCGCTCGGGCCAACGAAGCCGCCGCCCGCCGCCACACACTCGGCCTCGTCAGCGAGCAGAGCCACTACAACCTGTTGGTTCGCACGGTGGAACTCGAGGTGCTCCCGGCCTGTCTCGAGTACGGCGTCGGGGTGATCCCGTGGAGCCCGCTGTCGGGCGGGTTGCTCGGCGGCGTCCTCGGCGACTCCGACCGCGCTCGTCGCCAGTCGCCACAAGCGCTGAAGCGGATCGAGAAGCTGCGTCCAAAGCTGGAGCAGTGGGAACAGCTGTGCGCCGATCTCGGTGAGGAGCCCGCAGCGGTGGCGTTGGCGTGGCTCCTCGCGCAAGATGGCGTCACGTGCCCGATCATCGGCCCACGCACACGGGGTCAGCTCGACGGCGCCTCGCTGCGCTCGCTCGAGATCACCGTCGGTGCCGACACGCTGTCAGCAATCGACGCCATCTTCCCCGGCCCCGGCGGCACCGCACCCGAGGCGTACGCCTGGTAGCACGTCCGCGGGGCATGACGGTGCTGACGGCACAAGCATCAGACGACGGGGCTCGACGCCAATGTGCACCGTTCGCGCTGACCGCGACGCCCGGTGATCGTCGTCGACGCCAGCATCGTCGTCAGCGGGACTCCTCGACGATCGCCGGGCGACACTTGCGCTCGAAGACCTTCAGGCCCTGCGGCTCGAGCGCGCTCCTCACGGGCCGCTGATCCATCGCTGCTGGGAACTGCGCGACAACCTCACCGTCTCCGACGCTTCCTTCGTGGCGCTCGCCGAGATCAGCGCGAGCACGCTGCTCACCTGAGACGCCCGTCTTGCGCACGCCGCCGGAATCCGATGCGACGTCGAGGTGATCTGACGACACCACACCGCCGCTCGATCCAACGGAGGTATGGTGTAATTCAGGTGGAGCGGTGTACTCTCGCCGGATGGCGCTCAACATCAAGAATCCCGACGTCGAGCGATTGGCGGCGGAAGTGGCGGCGCTGGCCGGCGAATCGAAGACCGAGGCGATCGGCCGCGCGCTCGCCGAGCGCAAGCAGCGCCTCGCCAGCCGGGTGGTGCCTGCCGACCGGCATCGGCGGGCGCTCCGGTTCGTCGAAGCCGAAGTGTGGCCACAGGTCCCCAACGACGAGATCGGCCGACGCCTGACCACCGACGAGGAGGACCACATCCTCGGCTACGGGCCCGACGGCACGTGATCGTCGATTCCTCGGCGATCGTTGCGATCGTCCTGCGCGAACCCGACCACGAGGCCGTGCTCGCGAAGCTGACCGACCCGTCTGCGAGACCTGCGATCGGGACGCCCACGGTTGCCGAGCTCGGCCTCGTGCTGTCGGCTCGACTGCGTGTCGATGCCCGACTGCTCATTGCAGGACTGCTCGATCAGATGGACATTGCGACCGTGCCGTTCGTCGACGAGCACTGGCGGGCCGCCGTGGAGGCCTTCCTTCGGTACGGGCGAGGTCGCCATCGAGCCAGCTTGAATTTCGGCGACTGCCTGACCTACGCAATCGCCTCGCTCGCCGACGAGCCGCTGCTGTTCGTCGGCGACGACTTCACCCACACTGACCTCGTCGCCGCCTGAACTCGGCGAGCGGCCGATGTCGGAATCGGCACGGTTCACTCAGCGCGAGTCGCCGTAGGCGAGCGTCACGACGATGTTGCCGCTGCCGTCGCGCAGGAAAACGGTGTCGCCGCTGTTGTTCCAGATCGCGCTGCCCGACGTGCACCAGTAGCGGCTGGCCGAGTCGTCGGTCCCGCAGCCACTGAACAGCGTGACGCTGGCACCCGGCTCGAGGCGCAGGTCGTCGAACCGATACCGATGCGAGGCCGACTCGTCGGCCACCTCCCAGCCGTCGAGGTCGACGCTGGCCGCGCCATCGTTGGTGAAGCGGACCCACTCGCCGTTCAGGTTCTGCGCGTCGTCGCCCGGCGCATCGGCGTTCACGTCGACGCCGATCCGCACGCCGTCGAGGTCGGAG
>JBGTCW010000539.1:0-5554 GCA_041748635.1 Ilumatobacteraceae bacterium
CGCCGCCGACGCCGTGGTGTTCCCGATGCCCATCTCGCCGAGCACGAGGAGGTCGCAGTCGAGACCCTCGACCGCAGCCACAGCGATGTCAACCACCTCGGCGAAGCGCTCGGGGGACATCGCCGGCTCATAGCGGATGTCGTTGGTCGGGGCCCCGACACCGACGTCGATCGCCGTGACGGTGGCACCCGCGAGCCGGGCGAACGCGTTGATCGTCGAGCGTCCCTGCTCGTAGGCGGACAGCATCGCTCGCGTGACACCGGTCGGGTATGCCGACACTTCGGTTGCCGCAGCGATGCCGTGGTCGGCGGCGAAGATCAGACCGGCAGGGCGCTCGACGCTGGGCATGGGGGTCCGCTGCCATCCGGCAACCCACGCCGCGATCTCGTCGAGCCAGGCGAGCGCTCCCTCCGGCCGCAGGATGTGCGCGGCGCGTTCATGAACGGCGTCGCGCGCGGTAGCGTCAGCGGTCGGGAGATCGGCCAGGAGGTCTCGCAGTGATGTCATTGCATTCCTTGGGTCAGGAAGTCTCGCGACCGGCGGCGGTGCCGAGGTGTTGCCACGGGTCGGTGAGTTCGATCGCTCGGCCGGCGATCAGGAACAGGCTGGGGTCAGCGGCTGCCGCGATGGTCTGATTGACCCAGCCGAGCAGATCGCGATATCGGCGGCCGAGGTCGGTGTCGGGATGGATGCCCATGCCGACCTCGTTCGACACGACCACCGTCGGAGCCGGGCGTCGAATGGCGAGGTCGCCCACCGCGGTGGCGAGGTCGCGTACCTGGTCGTCGCTGCGGCCCGCGTACATCAGGTTCGACACCCACAGGGTGAGGCAGTCGACGATCGCCAATGCATGGTCCTCGACGGCACCGAGCGCTCCGGTGAGATCGATCGGTTCCTCGATCGTCGTCCAGGTGTCCGGACGCTCGGTGCGGTGACGTTCGATGCGGCGCTCCATGTCGTCGTCGATCGACGGCGCGGTGGCGATGAAGCAAACCGGTCCGTCGTGTCGTCGTCCGATCTCGACGGCCAGCGAACTCTTGCCGCTGCGGGCGCCACCGAGGAGCAGGGTGAGTGACATCGGTTCGTCTCGGGTCGAGTCGGCTCAGTAGTCGAGCCCGCGCATCGCGCGAATGCCCTGCTGGTACGCGTGCTTGATCTCGACCATCTCGGTCACCGTGTCGGCGATCTCGATCAACTCCGGCGCCGCGTCGCGGCCGGTCACGATGACGTTCACGTGCGCAGGCCGGGCGCTGATCGCATCGACGATCTCTGCGATCGGCAGCCAGCCGAAGCTCGACAGGTACGTGAGTTCGTCGAAGATCACCAACTGGTGCTCGCCCGCGTTCATCAACTCGACGGCGGTGGACCATCCCGAGCGAGCGTGGGCGATGTCGTTCGACAGGTCGTCGGAGTCCCATGTGAACCCCTCGCCGAATGCGTGCCAGTCGACGCCGAGTTGGCGTCCGATCTTCTCCTCGCCGACCTTCCAGTCGCCCGACTTGATGAACTGCACGACGGCGACGTTCCAGCCGCGTGCAACACCGCGGATCATCATCCCGAACGCGGAGGACGACTTGCCCTTGCCGTTGCCCGTGTTGACGACGACGAGCGAGTCGGCGCGTCGCAGGCCGTCGGGGCGTGGGTCCTGCGTCGGCGCTGTGGTCTCGTCGGTGCTCATGAGGTGGGTCAGCGTACGCAGTGCGCGCTACGGTGTCGAACTGTCGACGACGCAGCGAAGTCCGGTGAGATTCCGGCGCTGTCCCGCAACGGTGATGTCGGCCGGTTGCCCGCTGGAATGCAGCGAGCGAAGGTCGATCAGCCCGGTCGCCTGCCCGCTGACGCGAACATCATCCCTCGAGGCAAGGGAAGGCTCGCCGGTCGACCAGTGGTCGGCCCCGGACCCCAGCTTGTCCTCCACATTCATGGAGGAACATCATGCGTACATCCACCTCGACGCTCAGGCGTCGATCTCTGGTCGGCGCGCTCGCCGGTCTCTCGCTGATCGTGGCCGCCTGCGGCAGCGACGACGACTCGTCCGGTGCGGACGAGTCGACCGTCAGCGTCGCCGACCCCGTCGCTCCGGTGGCGACCGATGCGCCGGTGGCGACCGACGCACCGACGGCCACCGATGCACCGACCGGAGATGGTGCGCCCGAGCGCATCGTCTCGTTGAGTCCGACCCACACCGAGATGCTGTTCGCCATCGGCGCCGGCGAACTGCTCGTTGCCGTCGACGACCAGTCGAACTACCCGATCGAGGCGACGCAGTTGCCGAACGATCTGTCGGGCTTCGAGCCAAACGTCGAGGCCATCGCAGGCTACGAACCCGATCTCGTCGTGCTCGGTGGAGACTTCACCGGCCTCGGCGATCAGCTCGACGCGCTGGGTATTGCCTGGTGGGACGGCCCGATCGGGACGACGATCGAGGATTCGTATCGTCAGATCGAGGAACTGGGCGATGCCACCGGCACGTCCGAGGCCGCTGACGCGCTGGTGAAGGAGATGCAGGCCGAGGTCGAAGCCATCGTGCTCGCCACCCCGGTCCCGTCCGAGCCGCTCAGCATCTACCACGAACTCGACCCCACGCTGTTCAGCGTCGACTCGACCACGCTCATCGGCGAGATGTACACGCTGCTCGGGTTGCGCAACATCGCCGACGGAGCCGAGGGCAACTCGGGGGGCTACCCGCAGCTCAACGCCGAATTCATCGTGTCGGCGAACCCCGACCTGATCTTCCTCGCCGACACCAAGTGCTGTGGTGAGAGCGCCGCGACCGTTGCCGAGCGGCCGGGATGGGACGCGATCGCAGCGGTTCTCGTCGGCAACGTCTTCGAGATGGACGACGACATCGCGTCGCGATGGGGACCCCGGCTCGTCGACTACCTGCAAGCGGTCGCTGACTCCGTGACCGAGGCGCTGGGCTGACCCACGTGTCGTCGACGGTTCCGTCCCCGGTCACGACGCCCGATCACCGCGGCGCGCCACCGGTGACGGGATCGTCGTCGACTGCGGTCCCGCCGCCCACATCCGAGGGCGCCGAATCGGCTGGGCCGACGGTGCGCCGCCGCGAGACGAGGTGGCTCGTCGCTGGTGTGATGTTTCTGGTCGTCGCGACCCTTGTCGGTGCGTCGATCGGCCCGGCCGGACCACCGGCGTGGCGGGTGCCCCTCGCGCTGCTCGACCGACTTCCGTTGATCTCGATCGACTCCGGAGTCTCCGACGCCCAGTGGAACATCGTCTGGCAGATTCGGATGCCGCGCGTCGTGCTCGGCGGTCTCGTCGGGGCGATGCTCTCGGTCGCCGGAGCGAGCTACCAAGGTGTGTTCCGCAATCCACTCGTCGACCCCTACCTGCTCGGCACGGCCGCAGGCGCCGGTCTCGGGGCGACCCTGATGCTCACGACGGGGCGATCGGTGACGTCGGGATGGGTGGTCGATCCGGTCCAGTTCGTCGCGTTCGCCTTCGCGCTCGGGACCGTTGCCATCACCTACAGCGTCGGGTCGTCGTTCGGTGGCAGACGCAACGGTGCCACCCTGGTGCTTGCGGGGGTCGCCGTCGTGTCGTTCGCGACAGCGATCCAGACATTCCTGCTCCAGCGGAACCTCGACGTCGTGCGCGAGGTGTTCCAGTGGATCCTCGGCCGGCTGTCGGGAGCGACGTGGTCCGACGTGGTGACGGTGACGCCATACGTCGTCATCAGCGTCGTGGTGCTGATGCTGCACCGTCGCCACCTCGACGTCTTCCGCGTCGGTGACGACGAAGCGACGACGCTGGGCATCCCGGTGCAGCGCACTCGTCTCATCATCGTGGTCGCCGCCACGCTCGGCACTGCGGCCGTCGTCTCGGTCAGCGGACTGATCGGGTTCGTCGGCCTCGTCGTGCCCCACGTCGTGCGACTGATGGCGGGTGCGAGTTATCGGACGCTGATCCCGCTGTCGCTGCTCTTCGGCGGCGGATTCCTCATCCTTGCCGACGTCGTCGGGCGCCAACTGATGAGCCCTGCCGAGACGCCGATCGGTGTGGTCACGGCGTTCGTCGGTGCCCCGTTCTTCATCTACCTGCTGCGAACCCGCAAGGTCGTGTGATGCGCGCTCTGGTGCTCGACGAGGTCGAAGTGCGATACGGGCGCAGTTCGGCGCCTGCCCTCGCCCCGTTCACGCATTGCGTGGAGCCGGGGGAGTGGGTGGGCTTGATCGGCCCGAACGGCGCCGGCAAGTCATCGCTGCTCAAGGCGATCGCTGGGCTGGTCGCGTCGAGCGGGGACATCCGGGTCGGCGACGTCGTGCTCGATCGATCGGATCCGCGACGGCGTGCCCGTGAGGTCGCCTATGTAGCGCAGGAACCGCTCATCCCCGACGACATGAACGTCATCGACTACGTCATGTTGGGACGCACGCCGTACATCGGATACTTCGGGTCGGAATCAGCACACGATCGCCACGTGGTCGGCGGCGTGATCGAACGGCTGCGGCTGGATCCATTCGTCGACCGGATGCTGGGTTCGCTCAGCGGGGGCGAGCGCCAGCGGGTGGTGCTCGCACGAGCGTTGGCGCAGGAGGCGCCCGTGCTGTTGCTCGACGAGCCCACGTCGGCGCTCGACATCGGGCACCAGCAGCAGGCCCTCGAACTCGTGGCGGAGTTGCGTAGCCATCAGGCGATCACGGTGATCTCGGCGATGCACGACCTGACCCTCGCGGGCACCTACGCCGACCGGCTGGTGATGCTCGACGAGGGCGTGGTGGTGGCCAGTGGGGCGGCGGCGGACGTGCTCACCGCCGAACGACTCGGCGAGGTGTTCCACGTCTGCGTGACCGTCGACGTCGACCCCTCCGACGGTGCCGTCGTCGTGGTCCCCCGCCGCGGCTTCCCCGTCTGACCCCGAGTCACCCCACCCACCCCACTCCGTTCGCGTGACGGTTTGGATGACCCGCCCCGTCCGAAGTGCAACGCAAACGTAGTTCTGGGGGTGGGTGTTGGGGGGGTGCGGGGGTGAGTGGCGCAGGGTTTACGCTGGCGCGATGAACTCCGTTGCGCACGAGGTGCCGTATCCGAGCTTTGCCGGCGTCGAGCCGTTCGACGCGGTTCGGTCGCCCGAGGCCGAGCGTGCCCATCGCAAGCGGATGTGCGCCCTCGGCTACCGAATCTTCGGGGCCATGCGCTGGGGTCAACTCGGCGATGGTCACGTCTCGGCTCGTGATCCGCTGCTCACCGATCACTTCTGGCTCCTCGACTGGGGCGTGCCGTTCCATCGAGCGACGGTCGATCAGTTGGTGCTGGTCGGCCCGGACGGGCGCGTCGTCGACGCCGACGGGCAACCGACCGGCGCCGTGAACACGGCGGGCTACAACATTCACGCGCCGCTCATGGCGGCGCGTCCCGACGTCGTGAGTGCGGCACACACCCACACGTCGTTCGGCACGCCGTGGTCGGCCAACGTGCGGCCGTTTCGTGCGCTCAGCCAGGAGTCGTGCGCGTTCGTGTTCGATCAGTCGCTCTTCGACGACGAAGAGGTCGAGGTGCTGTCGTACGACGGCGGCAAGCGCATCGCTGCGGC
>JBGTCW010000540.1:0-2746 GCA_041748635.1 Ilumatobacteraceae bacterium
GCAGGTCGTCGTCGCCCACGGCGGCGCGTTGACCTACACGATCGAGGTCGACGGACGCTCCGCGCACGCAGCGACCCGGCTGCTCGGCGAGTCGGCGCTCGAACACTTCCTCACCGTGTACACAGCCGTCGAACGCCTCGAGCGCGAGCTCAACGACGCCGAACGCAACCCGGCGATGGTGGCCACCGGCCTGCCGTATCCGACCACGGTCGGGGTCGTGCACGGTGGGGTGTGGGCGTCGAACGTGATGGAACAGATCACCGCCGAGCTGCGCGTCGGGGTGACGATCGACGAGTCGATCCGGGAGGCGGAGGCCCGGTTCGAGCGCACGCTGCGTCAGGCGATCGCAGGTGATCCGTGGCTCGACGCCCACCCACCCCGGATCGAGCGGACCGGTGCCGCGTTCGGTTCGTCGGCGATCGATCCCGACCACCCGCTGGTGGCGGCGCTGCGCGATGCTGCCGAGTCGGTGACCGGATCGCGACCGGGCACGATCGGCGTGCCGTACGGATGCGACATGGCCCTGTGGCGACGCGAGGCCGGCGCCGCCTGCGTGGTGTACGGCCCTGGCGACATCGCGCACGCCCACGCCGTCGACGAACAGGTGTCGATCACCGAGATCGCGCTGATCGCCCGAGTGCTCGAAGCCACCGCCCGACGTCTGCTCCAGTAGCGCCGAGCGGTTCCGAGAACTGCGATGTCAGGCGAGCGCGAGCAGGCGCGCGAGGCGGGGATCGTCGGGGCCGAGGTAGTGCACGAGCACGCCGGCGACGGCCTCGACGTCGAGTGCGCCGGCGACCTGCATCTCCTCGAGGTCGGCCCAGTCCTTCGTCCGGTCGCCGAACGCCTTGAACACGGCGAGGTCGCGGCAGGCGAGGAACGGGACGTCGTGGCCCGCGAACGGCTCCCACCTGATGCGCTCGCCGACACCGGTGTGGAACGGCGTGGTGTCGAGGAACACGTCGACCGGCGTGGTCTCCCACCAGAGGCGGGTCTGGCCGTCGGTTGCGAGCTGTTCGACCGCAGCCTCGGTGGCGGAGACCTCGGGTGGCAGCGCCGCGAGAAGGTCACCGGTGCGATCGACCGGCACGAACACGTTCACGTCGATGTCGATCGTGCCGCGGGCGCGCTGCGTGCACCATGCGAGGGCGAGCGCACCGCCGAACGCGTGCGGGAACTGTTCGGCATCGAGCGCCTGGTGAATGGCGACGATCTTGGCGGCCAGCGACAGCGGCTCGGTCATCCGACGGCGCTGAACTTGGGGAACCGCAGCGTGCGGGTATGGCGCGCCTGGAACATCTCCGCCAGTTCGAGCACCTCGACGAGCTCACGCCCGCGAGCGACCGGATCGACGGCGACGTCCGTCGGTCGCGCCGCCAGCGTGACGTCGACGCTGAAGCCGCACGCGGTGAGAATCCGGTCGAGGGTGTCGACGTTCGGCGTCTTGCGACCCTGCTCGTAGGCGGCGAGGGTGGAGTGCGAAGTACGCGCCCGCTGCGCCAGTTCGCGCAACGTGAGACCTGCGCGCCGCCGCGCCGTTCGGATCAGCCGTGCCGCATCCACGACCGTGACTCTATCCAACTGGTATCCGAATAGATACCATCGACGATACATAGCGGATTCGCTATAACCGTCGTAGAGTGACCGCATGGCGACGTTGAACACGACACCGTTGCACTCGCTCCGGCCGGGTGCGCTCGTGCGTGCTGCCCGCCACGACGCGGGGTTGACCCAGCGAAGCCTCGCAGAGAAGGTCGGTACGACGCAGTCCGCGATCGCAAGGTGGGAGGCGGGTGCCGAATCGCCACGGCTCGACACGCTCTCGTCGCTGTTGAGGGCCTGCGGGGTCGAGGCCGATCTCACGTTTCGCCGCCACAGCGACGTCGATCGCGCCCAGATTCGTGCGCATCTCGCCTTGACACCGGCGCAGCGCCTCGAGGCCCAACGCTCTGCGGCCGCCTTCCGACGGTCAGCGAAGCGAGTGCGAGCATGACGGCGCCGTTCGATCCTGCTCGAGTCATCACGACTCTCGCCGCGCACGGCGTGGACTTCGTCTTGATCGGCGGATTGGCCGGGGCGCTGCACGGATCTCCGGCAGCGACCAACGACGCCGACATCTGCCCCGAGCGAACCCCAGAGAACCTGGCCAGGCTCGCAGCTGCTCTGCTCGAACTCGACGCACGTATCCGCACCGAGTCCGAGCCCGACGGGCTTGCCTTCGATCGGTCGCCGGAGTTCCTCGCCGTCGTCGATCTCGTGAACACGACGACCGTCGCCGGCGATCTCGACATCTCGTTCTTCCCAAGCGGTACGGGCGGCTACGACAGCCTCGTCGAGCAGGCGGTCGAGTTCGAGTTCGGCGACGTCCGCGTCCGTGTGGCGTCACTCGACGACATCATCCAGTCGAAGCGGGCCGCCGGCCGTCCGAAGGACCTCGCCACCCTCCCGCTCCTCGAAGCACTGCGCGACGAGTTGGCCTGACCGACAGTCGCGACTCCAGCGCTCAGCTGGTGGATCGACTGGCGACGCAGATCGGATTGGCACACTCGGCGGAGCGACACGGCCGCTGCGCTCGGTGTCGGCGGGTGCGCTCCTGCGCGAAGCCGTCGGCGCACACCTGCACCGAGCAGTCCTCGTGTCCGCAGGGAACTCCCGCTCGGTGTCGCTCCGTTTGGCGTCGAAGCGATACGGCCGGGTCGTGCTCCGGCTCGTCGGCTCGCTGCGTGGGTGCACCCGCCGGGGCGGC
>JBGTCW010000541.1:0-6125 GCA_041748635.1 Ilumatobacteraceae bacterium
GGCGCGGCGGGGGCTGCAGTGGGTGCGACGGTCGGTGTGGCGGTCGGTGCGGCACCGTTGCCGTTCGACCCGGCGTCGTTCGTTGCTGCGCCATCGTCATCGGCAGGCGCACGATGCGCCTGTGCCACTGCCTGCACCGCCGGCGACGTCGCTGCGGCAGCGGCGACGCCTGGTGCCTGCGACTGGTAATCGGCGAAGAACTCCTGCCAGCTCTCGCTCACCGACGACGGATCGTCGACGAACTGCTCGTACATCTCCTCGACGAGCCACGAGTTCGCCCCGAACCCCGACCCCTGACCATCTGGTGCTGCCACGCGGGCCATGGTACCGGTCGGGCGCGGCGCGGGACCTGGCCAGCACGCCGACGCGTCAGAAGCCGGGCTGGAACACCATCAGGTAGAGCATCACGAGCAGCAGCACCGTCAGGATCGCGCCGGCACCCGTCACCTTCGACTCGGCCGCCTCGTCACCGGCGGAGAGCGCCCGCTCGGCGGGGAGGAGCACCGCGTGCAGGATGCCGTTCATCGCGATCCAGATCACGATGGCCAGCCAGAACCACGTCTGGCCGAACTCGATCACGCCGCCGGACATCCCCTGCATCGCAAACCCGAGGAGCCCCGTCACGATCAGCGCCGGCGCGTAGATCCGACGCCCGTTGCCGGCGATCATCCCGAGCACCGTGCCGCGGTTCGTAGCGTCGAGGGCCTTGGTCTGGTTGGAGATCAGCGGGTGCACGAACGCCGGTGCGAACGCGACGAAGGCGGCCAGGATGTGCAGGAAGAGCACGACGTCGTACCCCGTGTCTCGATACGCAGCGATCATGTTCGTGACTGTAGGTCACCGGGTCGAGAGCGAGCGCGGCGATCGCGGTTCGGAGATCTTGACCAAGCCTTGACCCCCACACCGTGGCCACCCACCGTGCTGCACAGCTACGTTCAGTGACCAGTCGTTACATCAGGGGTCAGACCCGCGATGTAACGCATCGGCACACCACGACCGAAGGGGATCATCATGGAGATGGCACGACTCAGCACCGGCGAAATGTTGTCGGGCAAGGACATCGACGCCAACGCCAATCGCGAGCGCACGCGCCAGAAGCGGCTCAAGAAGTGGCTCGTCATCCTCGGCATGTTCTTCGCCTACCTGCTGTGGCGCCTCGTCAACGACAACCCGATCCGCCTCGGCATCCCCGGCTGGCTGATGGGCAACCCCGAGATCATCATCGCCCTCGGACTCATCCTCATCCTCGGCACGGTCATCTTCATTCCCTTCCTGACGGCGGGGAAGTCCCCGCACACGCTGCTGCGGTCCTCGGACTCGAACATCCGTCTCGACGACGTCGTCGGCGCCGACCAGACGAAGCGTGAAGCGATCGACTCGATGAACCTGTTCCTCGCGTCGGAGACGTTCCAACGCGAGATGGGTGGCAACGCCCGCCGCGGCGTGCTGTTCGAAGGTCCTCCCGGAACCGGCAAGACGTACCTCGCGAAGGCGATGGCCGCCGAAGCAGGCGTGCCGTTCCTGTTCGTGTCCGCCAGCGAGTTCCAGTCGATGTACTACGGCCAGACGAACAAGAAGATCCGGTCGTTCTTCAAGGCACTGCGCAAGGCCGCCCGCGAGGAGGGTGGCGCGATCGGCTACATCGAGGAGTTCGATGCCATCGGTGGCGCCCGCAGCGGCATGAACTCGGGCTCGATGCGCGAAGGCATCGGCGGCGTGGTCAACGAGCTGCTCGTGCAGATGCAGAGCTTCGACCTGCCGACCGGTCGCCAGAAGTTCAAGGCGAGCTTCATCGACTGGTTCAACGGATTCCTTCCCGCCGACAAGCGCCGCCCGCGCCCGACGCGCACCGAGGCGAACATCTTGATCGTCGCCTCGACCAACCGGGCCGCCGACCTCGACCCGGCCCTGTTGCGCCCCGGACGGTTCGACCGCGTGATCGGGTTCAACCTGCCGCCGCGAGCCGATCGTCTGTCGATCGCCGAGTACTACTTGGCGAAGAAGAACCACGAGCCCGAGGTCACCGCGGCGCTCATCGCCGACCTCTCGGCGGGGTACACACCGGTCAAGATCGAGAAGCTGCTCGACGAGGCCCTGATCATCGCCCTGCGCTACAGCCGGACGTCGATGAACGTCACCGACGTGCTGCAGGCACAGCTCGTGACCGAGGTGGGCGTGGCGCACGAGATGGGCTACCACCCCGACGAGCGTCGCCGCATCGCGATCCACGAGGCGGGCCATGCACTCACCGCCGTACTCACCCGCCGTGACGTGAAGATGGCGTCGATCCTGCGGCGCTCGGCGGCGCTCGGTCTCGTCGCCCACGGCGACGTCGAGGAGCGATTCCTCAAGACACCCAGTGACGCGAGGGATCTGATCTGTGTCGCACTGGCGGGGCGCGCCGCCGAACTCCAGGAGTACGGCGAAGCGTCGAGCGGCATCTCGTCCGACCTCGCGGTCGCGACGAACATCGCGTCGCAGCTGATCGGTCAGCTGGGCAACGGGCCGGGTCTGCTCAGCCTCGACGCCGCAGCGATCCCGATGGCCGCCAACCTCGTCGCCAAGGTGTTGTCCGATGACGTCAGTCGTCAGGCCGCCGAAGCGCTGCTCGACGAAGGCGCCGAGCGCGCCGCGCTGATGACGTCGAAGTACCGCGACGCGCTCCTGCGGATCGCCGACGGATTGTGCGAGAGCGACGAACTCGAAGGCGACCAGATCAAGTTGATCGTCGCGGAGTACGCCGACATCACCGAGCGGCGCGGTCCGGTCCGCATCGCCCCCGTCCGTTCAGCCTGACACCGGTCGAGTAACCCCCGAAATTCGGAGCAGATGTTGCGCTCAGCGCATCGCGCTCAGCGCAATGATCACTCCGAATTTCGGGCGGTGGGGATGCGTTCAGATGCGCTCGAGAGCGCCATCGTCGAAGAGCGGAGTGATGCCCTCGGCCGCTATGTCGGCTCGCATCTCGTCGTCGGACGGGACTGCAAGGTCGCCACTCGCCGACTCGACGATGGGCGGAATCAAGCGAGCGTCGCTGGTGGTGTTGAGGAACATCTGCCCATGGGCGAGTACGAAACGCACGGCCCGATCGATCGCTGCAGGATCCGTGAGCGGGTCGTACCAGCTGAAGTGCGGCGTCGACTCGTCGCTCCACCGACCCCGGGCGATCGACTTGATCGTCTGGACGGCAACGTTGCGTTCGGCACACAGGGCGAGCAGCTGCTCGACATCGGCGCGATAGGCCGGGTTGTCGAGGAGGATGAAGTTGACGGGGAACAAGACCGACGCGAAGTCGAACCGCTCGAGACTGCGTAGGTGCATCCCCGCGATTCGCAGGCCGTGGCCGGTCACCCCGATGTGCGACACGAGACCCTCGTCGCGCGCCGCGCTGAGCGCATCGACGGCACCGCCGGGAGCGAAGACCGTGTCGAACTCGTCGTCCTCGACGAGGTTGTGCAGCTGGATCAGGTCGACGTGGCCGACGTCCATCCGCTCGAGTGAGCGTTCGAGCTCGGCGCGAGCGGCGGCGCCGCGCCGCTCGCCCGTCTTGGTGGCGAGGAACACGTCGTTGCGGTGCTCGCCGAGCCACGGACGCAGACGATCCTCCGCCGCGCCGTAGGACGCCGCGGTGTCGATGTGATTGATCCCCCACTCCGTGACGTTCGCCATCGTTGCGTCGGCGCGTTCTTGGCTCATGCCGCCGAGCGCAGCTGCGCCGAAGATGACCCGGGTGGAGCGATGACCGGTGGCGCCGAACGCTGCAAGAGGAAGCATGCAAACGACGGTAGCGGCGCGTGGATCTGGGATGATCACCGGGTGTACGACGCGATCGAACAGCTCCGCGACGACGGCGCCACCGTGCTGCGCGAGGCAGTGGCACCCGAGTGGCTGGAGCTGCTTGCGGACGGCGTCGAGTACAACCGCACCCATCCGAGTGCCTGGTCGCACTGGTACACCGATGCCGACGAGGCCGTCGGGTTCTGGAGCGACTACGTCACGTGGCCCATCGTCGAGCCGTATCGGCGCGTGGCCTTCGAGAGTGGTCTCGCCCAAATCGCCGGCGCGCTGATGCAGTCGGCGACCGTGCGGTTCTTCCACGAGCACGTCCTGGTGAAGGAGCCGGGTGCCACCGAACCCACCCCGTGGCACCACGACGACCCGTACTACGGGGTCGATGGGTTGCAGAACGTCAGCATGTGGATTGCCCTCGATCCGGTTCCTGCCTCGTCGGGACTGCAGTTCATCGCCGGATCGCACCGTTGGGGTCGGCGCTTCGTCCCCCGTCGGTTCGTCGATCAGGCGCCCTACGGCGCCGCCGATGATCGTTTCGAGTTGCTCCCCGACAGCGACGAACTCGTCGGCGATCACCGGGTCATCAGCTGGGACGTCGCGCCCGGTGATGTCCTCGCCTTCCACTATCGGACGCTGCACGGCGCTCCGGGCAACTCGTTGCCGACGCGCCGTCGGGCGGTGAGCCTCCGCTGGCTGGGCGACGACGCCCGATTCGGCGTGCGACCGTGGACCACGTCGCCGCCGTTCGAGCCCAACGGTCTGGTCGAAGGCGGACCGCTCGACGGCGACCCGAGATTCCCGCTCATCGTGGGCTGACGTACACGATGTGCCAGGCACATCTCGTACGTCCACACGTCGCAACGCCAAGATGACGGGATGACAACGACCCTTCCTGCTCCGTTCGACAACCGGGTCAGCCGCGACCTCGGCGTCGACATCCCGATCGTCCAGGCGCCGATGGGATGGATCGCTCGGTCGCAGCTCGCATCGGCGGTGTCGCAGGCCGGAGCGTGCGGCATCATCGAGACGTCGTCGGGAGAACTCGATGCGGTGAAGGACGAGATCTGCAAGATGCGCGATCTCACGGACAAGCCGTTCGGCGTGAATATCGCGCAGGCCTTCGTCCGCGATCCGAAGATCGTCGACTTCGTCGTCGCGCAGGGCGTCCGTTTCGTCACGACCTCGGCGGGAAGTCCGACGCGCTACACCGCGGAGCTGAAGGCCGCCGGGCTCACCGTGTTCCACGTGGTCCCGAGCCTGCGCGGCGCCCAGAAGGCAATCGAGGCCGGCGTCGATGGGCTCGTCGTCGAGGGCGGAGAAGGCGGCGGCTTCAAGAATCCCCGCGACGTCGCCACGATGGTGCTGCTGCCGCTCGTCGCGTCGCAGTTCGACGTCCCGATCATCGCGGCCGGCGGCATGATCGACGGCAAGAGCATGGCGGCGGCGTTCTGCCTCGGCGCCGAAGGAATCCAGATGGGCACTCGAATGGTCTCAGCCGTCGAATCGCCGGTTCATCCGGATTGGAAGCGCGCGATCGTCGCCGCCGCCGAGACTGACACCGTGTTCCTGAACCGCCAGCACGGCCCCGGCTTGCGTGCGCTGCGCACGGCCCGCAGCGAGGCGCTCGAGAGCGTGTCGCACAACGTCATGGCGGAGTTCGGCGATCGCGAACGGCTGCTGCGCCTCTACTTCGGCGGCGACCTCGAGGCGTCGATCGCGCTGTGCGGACAGGTGGCAGGCCGCATCGACGCCGTGCGGCCGGTTGCGGAGATCCTCCGCGAGACGGCCGACGAGTGCCGAGAGATCCTCGCGCGGCTCGCGCAGCGCTACTCGCGGCCGGACTGACCCGGCAACAGATCGTTCTCGCGCGGGAGCGCGCGGCGGGTCCGGGCCTCGGGGACGATCCGCGTCGTCGCGGGCCGGCGAATCGCCTCGGGGACTCGGATCACGATGAGGCCGTATTCGGCGCCGCGATGATCGCGCCAGAAGAGGCGCGCCGCGCTCTCGCCGACGCGCGCGTAGGGTCCGTCGAGATTCTCCTGCTCCGCCAGCCGCCCCATGCGATCGACGAGGTCCGTGCGCCAGGCCTCGACGGAGGTGCTCGACAACACCGCGCCGCTCGGAACCCGGTAGAGCGCGCGCAGTGTCGGGTCCGCGAAGGCCATGCCGGCCAGTAGCGCGGCGCCGATGCGCGGGATCTTCTCGACCTCTCGCACCATCACGGTGTCACCACGCCGCGCATGGCCCTGGTAGCCCAGCGCATGCCCGAGTTCGTGCAGCACCGTGCCCGTCAGCTCGGCGGGGTTCAGCGGGCGCGCCTTGCCCTGCCAGCC
>JBGTCW010000542.1:0-2853 GCA_041748635.1 Ilumatobacteraceae bacterium
TCGGTTGAACGCGCCTCGGAACTTGAACGACCCCGCACGTTGGCGTGACTCGTCCTTGGCGAGCACGGTCATCTCGAACCGCTCGTCGAGCGCGTCCGAACGCACGATCGGAGTGACGGTTGCCTCCGAGGCGATCACCCGCGCGGCATCGCGGATCATCTCGACCGGGATCGCAGCCATGTCGATCAGTATGGGGAGTGCAAGGGCCGGACACTGAGCAGCCGCGATCCTGCCTTGGAGGCCAGGCGCTCGGTGCTGAAGCCTTGCTCACCGAGCCACCGTTGCAGCGAATCCGCACCCAAGTGTTTCTGGACGACCAGGGCTGCGTTTCCGTCGCTCACCAGACGTGACAGCCAGATCAGCATGAGTTCGTGGAGGGCCGACTTGCCGATGCGAATCGGCGGATTGGACCAGATGGTGGCGAATGTGAGGTCGGCGGGCACCTCGTCGGGATGTGCCACCCGGACGTTCGAGAGGCCATTGCGCTCGGCGTTGCGCGTGCAGAGCTCGCGGGCGCGGGCGTTGACGTCGATCGCCCACACGGTGGCCGCAGGCGATCGCCGCGCCATCGCCAGAGCGATCGGCCCGGCACCGCAGCCCAGATCGAGCACGTTGCCCGAGGCAGCGAGCGGGAGCGGTGCTCGCAACAGCACCGACGTCGCCGTGTCGAGGTGTCCGTGGGAGAAGACGCCACGATCCGTCTCCATCGTGAACGCGACGTCCTCCAGCGTGACGTCGACCAGTTCCGGTGACGAGGCGACGAGGGGTTGTTCCTCGAAGTACTGCTCGCCGGACACGGCCTCTAGCCTGGCAGAGATGTCGTACTCCATCCGTACCTACGGCGACCCCGTGCTGAAGTCGCAGGCGTCGCTCGTCGACGACGTCGACGGAAAGATCATCCGCCTCGTCGACGACATGTTCGACACGCTGGTCGACTCCGGCAACGGGATCGCGCTCGCGGCGCCCCAGATCGGCGTCCAGAAGCAGGTCGTCGTCTGGGACATCGACGAGAACCCGCTGGCGATCATCAATCCCCAGGTGGTCGAGTCGGACGGCGAGTGGGTGTACGACGAAGGGTGTCTGTCGATTCCCGGGCTGTACGTCGAGATGCTCCGCCCGAAGACAGTGCTCGTGCGCGGCGTCGACCTCAACGGCGAGATCATCGAGATCGAAGCCGACGAACTCGAAGCGCGGATGTTCCAACACGAGATCGACCACCTCAACGGCGTCTTGATGTTCGACCGTCTCGAAGGCGACCAGCGCAAAGAAGCGATCAAGGAGTACCGACGCATCGCGGAGGAGCTGAATCGTCCGGCGCCCGGACGCACTCCGGTTCGGCGACGTCTCGGTCTGGGCTGAGTTGCTCGCGTGAAGCTCGTCTTCCTGGGGACGCCGGACATGGCGGTGCCGCCACTTCGTGCCCTCGTGGCAGACGGCCATGACATCGTCCTGGTGGTCACCCGGGCCGACAAGCGCCGCGGCAGGGGAGCGGCCACGGCGCCGAGCCCGGTCAAGGCGGCCGCACAGGAACTCGGGTTGGCCGTGTCGCATTCGGTCGATGACGTGCTGACCGCAGTGCGAGACGACGGGGCAGAGTTGGGGGTGGTCGTGGCGTTCGGTCAGATCATCAAGCCGCACGTGCTCGACGTGATTCCGATGGTCAATCTCCACTTCTCGCTGCTGCCTCGGTGGCGCGGCGCGGCACCGGTCGAGCGGGCGCTGCTGGCCGGGGACACTGAGACGGGCGTCTGCGTGATGGCGGTCGAGGAGGGCCTCGACACCGGTGGTGTGTACGCCCGTCGCTCCGTGGCGATCGGGCCCGACACGACGGCGCCGGAGCTGCGTGCGCAGCTGGTCGACATCGGAACCGACTTGCTCGTGGAGACGCTCGGTCGGCCCGGCGGCGACTGGATCGACGGTGCCGAACCGCAGTCAGGTGAGGTGACGTACGCATCGAAGTTCATCGCCGCCGACTTTGAGATCGACTGGACGGCGCCCGCTGCCGAGATCCATCGCTTGATCCGCGTCGGCGGAGCGTGGACGACGTTCCGGGGCAAGCGCCTGAAGATCAACGAGGCCAGGTTCGTCGACGGTCAGATCATTCCGACGACGGTGCAGCCGGAGGGCAAGGCCGCGATGCCGTTCGACGCCTGGCGCAACGGAGCGCAGCCGACGACCGACGAACTGTTCGGCGACCAGTGAGCGATCAGACTCGGGCCTCGACCGTGCAGCGGTCTGCGCGTCGCGTCGCGCTCGATGTGCTGCGTCGGATCGAGGTCGACGGGGCGTACGCCAACCTCGTGCTCGGCCCGATGCTCGCATCGTCCGGGCTCGGCGACATGGATCGACGTTTCGTCACCGAACTCGTCTACGGAACCACCCGGATGCGACGCGCCTGCGACGCGGTGATCGATCGCTTCGTCACCTCGCCACCGGACGACGCGACCCGGTCCGTCCTTCGCCTCGGTGCCTACCAACTGGTGTTCGCCGGTGTCGCTGCGCACGCGGCGGTGAGCGAGACCGTCGGGCTCGCGCCGAAACGCACCCGCGGATTCGTCAACGCCGTGCTGCGCAAGGTGGCCCGGCTGTCCGTGGCCGAGATGGCGTGGCCGTCGGAAGGCGCACGATTGAGCTATCCCGACTGGATCGTCGAGGCGTTCAGAACAGAACTCGGCGACGACGCGGTGCCGGCGCTGGAACGCATGAACCAGGCACCGTCAGTCACCGTTCGCGCGGACGGGTACGTGCAGGACGAGTCGTCGCAGTGGGTCGCTGCCGCCGTGGAGGCGGGCGACGGCGATCTGGTGCTCGACGTGTGCGCCGCGCCCGGCGGCAAGGCGACGGCGATGGCTG
>JBGTCW010000543.1:0-2117 GCA_041748635.1 Ilumatobacteraceae bacterium
CGCCCAAGTCCGGTCGGTCGCGCCGAAGGGACCTCATCAAGAGCAACACGAACTAAGCCAGCAGCAGAGTCACCCACTCCAACCTTGGCCAACAGCGACTCTGCCGTTGCTCGGCCTTTGCCCACAACCCCGCCGCCCGAAAGCGCATACAGCAAGGTCATCGCAAACGAGTACACGTCGCTCGCCGCCGTCGCATCCTCCCCTTCCTCGTCGCGGACCTCAGGCGCGGCGAACCATGCATCGCCGATCGCGATGGTCAACTGCGTGTCGTCGCGCAGTTTCACCAGGTCGAAGTCGGTGAGCTTGGCGCGGCCAGATGGGTCGACCAGGATGTTGGCTGGCTTCACGTCGCCGTGGACGATGCCCCGGGCGTGCAGCGCTGCGAGCGCCGACGCGAGCTGCACGCCCACACGAGCGACCCCGTCGTGCGGCACCGATGTGGCCGCGAGCGATGGACCGTCGACGTACTCCATGACCAGATACGGCCCGTCGGCGTCTTCGCCGACGTCGTAGACAGCGACGAGGTTGGGATGGTTCACGGTTGCCGCGGCCCGGGCCTCGCGAGCGAACCGCTGCATCGTGGTCGAACCGGCCGGCGCCGGGTGGGGTCGCTTGACCGCAACGATGCGCTGCAGCCGCGTGTCGTCGGCCCGCCAGACGGTCGCCATCCCACCGGAGCCGATCACGTCGCCGAGCCGATATCGCTCTCGGTCCATGGAGACGAGCATGCCACCAACCGCCGCATCGCAACCATCGGGCTCGGCCTGCGCTGCCGACAGGTCGTCGTCGCTCAGGGAACCAGGGGTGAACCAGTCCCGAGGAACATCGCTCTGATCCCGAGACCCATGATGAACAGGCTGCCGAATCCGTACAGCAGGAACACCTGGTCCTTCACGAACGGACTCCCTCGGTAGCTGTAGAGGATGCCGACCGCCACGATGCAGCTGAAGCCATACAGCGCGTGGAACTGGTCGAGTTCGAGCCCGTACCGGTTGACCATCAGCACCCCGACGATGGCGATGGCAAACGCCGACAGCTGCGCCATGATCACCGCCCACCAGAGCGGTCGCACCCGGAGCGCCGGAACCAGGTGGGCGACCAGCGCCCACGTGCCGACCGCGGCGTTCGACAGCACGAGGAACCACGCCAGTTGGCGATGAAGGTCGTCGAGCGCCACGGTTCGGCCGGAGTTCGGACGATCGTCAGATGCCGCAGTCGCCACCGCCGAGGACGGCGGTGACCGTGGCGTCGTCGGACACTCCCGTGAGGAACCCGCGCAGGTTCTCGTTGACGAAGAAGAACGGCGGGGTGAAGTCGTCCTCGGGGTTGATGGTCACTGCCGGATAGGCCGCTCGCACGTCGATGACCCGCGACCCGATCATGACGCCCCGAGTGGTCTGCAACCCGACGGGGACGGCGCCGATCTCGCCCTGGTCGCCGTAGGTGTAGCCGAAGAAGTGCCGTCGCCCGGCCACGACCTGGGAGACGTCGCCGAACAACAAGGTGAGCACTCCCCACGACACCTGGCGGAGTTCCTCTCCCGAGCACAGCCCGATCGTGAGCGGATCGATCCAGCCCGTGTCGTTGCTCGGTGGCCCGAGATATGAGCCGATGTACGCAATCACGCCGTCGGGATCGGCACCGAAACCGGCCGTGCCGATGCCGTCACCACTGAGCAACAGCTCGGCGATGGCGGGGTCAGGCGCTGTCGTGCTCGGCGCGACGGTGGTGGTGGGCGCCGTCGTGGTGGTGGTCGTGCTGGTCGAGGTGGTCGTCGTCGTGCTGCTGGTGGTCGTGGTGGCAGTGGATGTCGGCGGCGGCAGCAGCGTGAATTCGGTGGTCGAGGCCGTGTCGTCGCCAGAGCCGCCGCAGCCGGCGACGACCAGTCCACCGACCAGGAACAGAGCAGAGAAGCGCCGAATCATCACCGACATCATGGCGGAGTCTCGCGGACGATCGGGGGATCACACCTTCACCCACACCTTCACCTATACCGCCACCTACTCGGCTTGGCGTATCGCGCCGGCGTCGGCCCAGGCATCGATCGTGGCGGCGTCGACACCCCAGGCCCCGAACACCTCACGGGTGTGCGCTCCGGCGTGCGCCGGCGGACGGGC
>JBGTCW010000544.1:0-1956 GCA_041748635.1 Ilumatobacteraceae bacterium
CGGCGATCTTGGCCTGGCCCGGTGTGACGACGTCCATGATGACGCCGCCCTTCATCATCTCGGCGAGACCCCGCTTGACGGGGAAGGTTCCGGTGCTGCCAGTCATGGCGACAGCGTACTTTCCGCGCAGCGATTCAACGCCGTGGGATCCGGGTGATCTGCAGGATCACGGCGTCGACGGCGGGAGGATCTCGATGGCGCCGTCGGCGACGTCGTCGAGGTCGGCCAGCTCGACCCAGGTGTTACCCGGAGCGATCCGGATCGGTGCACCGGCGGCGTCGAAGTACTCGATCGGGAAGATCGCCAGCTCGCGCTTCCAGGTCCCCTCGACGACCTTGCCGTCCGTGAAGATCCACACGGGACCCTCGCCGAGGGTCTGCGCGTCGGGGCTGTTGCGGTCGACCACGCTCGGTTGGTACGGCACACCGAGCACGACGACGTTGGTCGCCCGGATCCGCCCGAAGAGGCTGTCCTCGTGTGGCTGGCCGCGCTGCGTGCGATCGAACTGGTTGAACTCGGGATTCCACGTCCACTCGATGCGCTCGGCGCCGATGCGGGCCCGGACACCGGCCGTCGCTGCGCCGGCGAACTCCTCGTCGACCTCGAGGTACTGGAACTGCTGGGGCGGCGATCCGGGGTGCCCCTCGGGGGTCTGGAACCAGATCGTGTCGGTGTCGTTGTAGAGGTTGTAGGGCGCGCTGCCGGGCCCGCGGTAGTAGCCGTCCGCGTCGTTGGGGCCCATGTTGATCAGGAACGAGTCGTTGATCGCCCGGGTCACGCCTCCATTGCCGCCGCTCCACACGAACAACGGCTCGTTGAACGACGACAGCAGGTCGACGTCCTGGGTCCGCCCCGAGCGGATCGGGCCGATCGGAGCCGAGCTCTGCGAGTGGAAGACCGCGGCGAACCGGGTGGTGCGACCCTCGACGATCATCTCGAACACGATGTCGGCGACGGCGAGCCCGCTGTGGTTGCGTGCCGACACGGGGTTGTTGTCGATCTTCACCGCCATCGCGGGACGCAGGAGGATCTCGTCGACGCTCTCGAGCGGTTGACCCGTGAGCGGTTGACGAATCGTCGCCGGCACGGTCGTCGAGGTCGTCGAGGTGCTCGACGACGACGTCGTGGTGGTCGCCTTGACGGTCGTGGTGGTGGAGCTCGTCGACGTGGGCGCGGCGGTCGAGTCGGCGGTGTCGTCGCCGCCACCGCCGCACGCGGCGGCGACCAGTGCGAGTGCGGTCAGGCCGCCAAGGGTTCGGGTCAGCTTCATCAGAGTTCTCTCAGGAGGGCGATTCGCTCGTCGAGCGGGGGGTGGGTATCGAACATTCGGTGGACGCCGCCGAGCTTGCCGTCGTCGCCGACGCCGCTCATGGGCTGCTCGATCCACAAGTGTGCCGTAGCGGTCGACGCGGAATGCGTCACCGTCGTGTCGGCCTTCAGTTTCTCGAGCGCCGAGATCAGCCCGGGCGGATAGCGGGTGAGCTGGCAGGCGCTCACGTCGGCCAGCGTCTCACGGCTCCGCGAGATCGTCGCCTGCATGATCTTGGCGATGATCGGAGCGGTGATCAGCAACACGATGCCGACGTACGCGAGCGGGTTGTTGCCGTTGCCGTGATCGCCCTGTCGGGCGACTCGACCACCGTTCCACCACATCGTGCGAATGGCGAGATCGGCCATCAACGCCACGGACCCGACCATCACGACGGCGAGCGTCGACACCAAGAGGTCGTAGTTGCGGATGTGGCTCCGCTCGTGGGCGACCACCCCTTCGAGCTCGACCCGGTTCATCGTCTCGAGCAACCCGGTGGTCACCGCGATTGCGGCGTGGTTCGGGCTACGCCCGGTGGCGAACGCGTTCGGCGCCGGGTCGTCGATGACGTACACCCCCGGCTTCGGGAGCCCGCCGGCGATGCAGAGCCCCTCGACGAGATTGTGCAGACGCGGGTACTCCTCGGG
>JBGTCW010000545.1:0-2061 GCA_041748635.1 Ilumatobacteraceae bacterium
TCAGCGGTCCAGCTGACATCGCCGGCGTAGGCGATTGCCGGGTGCTGTGCGAGCGCGCAGGCGACAGCGTCACTGCCGGCACCCGGGGCGCCGACCACCACGATCTGTGCGCCAGTCGGCTTCGGGGGCGCGACACGTCCGCTACGACGCCCTGCGCCGTCTGTAGCGCGCAGCGAAAATGTGGGGCGAGTACTGCCGACGGGTTTCGTGGCGCAGAGATCCTCGAGGCGCGGTCCGCTCAGATGGTCGAGAATCACCGGGGGCCGAGAACGCAACGGCGTGAGATCGACTGGTGTTCCAGCGGCAGCAGCTGCCACGTTGGCTCGTGCGCGTTCGCTCATCTCGCCAAGCACAGCGCGGCGTGCCGCACTGCCGTGTCCGGTGGTCGACGATGTCGTCAACGAGTCGGAGCGGTGGCGCCGGTAGTACAACGACTTCGGGACGTTGACGATTTTGGCGACGTGCGTGGCGCGACGAAGGAACTCGTCGTCGCCGCTGAAACGCATCCCTGTCGCGTAGCCACCGATACGTTCGATGAGGCTGCGGGCAACCAGTCCGGACGGATGCTGTTGGGCGTGACCTGTCGGATGCGCAGCGAGGGCAGCGTTCGCGTCGAGTGGGAACAACATGGTGCGGCCCGACCAGCGGTACGTGTCGAACAAGATGTAGTCGCTGCCCAGCAGTTCGGCACCGGTCGCCTCCGACGCGAGCAGGAGCCGCTCGAGGCGGTCCGGTGTTGACCAGTCGTCGGCGTCTTGGAACATGACTGCGTCATGATCGGTGGCGTCGATCACCTGTTGAATCAGCCGGTACGGGCCGACGTTCTCGTTGGAACGCAGCAGGGTGACCTGGTCGAACGCTGCGACGATGTCGACGGGTGGCACCTCTGAGTAGTCGTCGATGACGACGATCGCGTCGACCGGGCGGGTTTGGGCCAGCAGCGATTCGATAGCGCCGGCGAGCCAGTCTTCGCAGGCGAAGTGTGGGATGAGCGCAACGACACGGGCGTTGCTGGCAATGCCCCGGGCGCCGGCGGCCGTGGGGTCCAAGTCTGCGATGTTGGATGGCTGTTCGATGCTGTCATACATGGGGGGCCTCTATGGGGAGTTCGTACGTGGTGGCGATGCTTTCGTGGTGAGCGGTCACTCGGGCGTTGGTCGAAAGGAACTCGGCGACACTCGGGTAGTGGTCGAGCCACCAGCTCGACGCTGCGGGGATCACGAGGTAGCGGACGCCTTCTCGAACTGCGGCGGTGATGGCGTCGACGGCGTCGGCGCTGTCGGCGGGGTGGTGGCCGAGGTAGGCACCGGAGTAGTCCTGCGGCAGGTGGCTGCAATGGCGACCGGGCACGTCGACGAGCGTGGGGTCGCCTTTGGAAATGACCGCAACGGTCACACCTTTCGGCGTGGCCAGCTGCACGAGCAGGCGGTAGCGGTCGTGTACGTCACCGTCGGCGGTGCACCTGTTGGCCGTCGAGGCGTGGTGGTTGGACCAGATGCGTGCGACGTGGTCGACGTCGCCGGGCTCGTGGTGTGACGGATCGGTGCCGGCCAGACGGTCGTAGAGGTCGACGGCTGCGCGTCGTGTCGGCTCGTCGCCGACTGGTGCTGCGGTGTCGTCGATGACGTCGCTGAGGGGGCGTCGGCAGGCTGCGTCGAACTTCAGTCGAAGTGGTGTCAGGCAACTGGCGATAACTGCGTCGGGGTCGCTGTGGATCTGTGAGGTGACGATGCGTGTGACGCGGCCACTTCCGTAGGCCTGAGCGAAGTTGACGAGGGCGGTGGTCGCTTGCAGCCAGACCCGATAGCCGTCGGGGCGTGTCGCGTAACGTCCGTCACCGCAGGCTGTTGTGGCGAGCGACTGGACGACCGCGTCGGGGTGGCGCAGCGCGTGCACGATGTGTCCGTGCGGGAACATCGACAGCAGTAGTGCTGCGTCGGCTTCGGAGTCGATCGTGGCGCTGGTCACCCAGGCCGACGGTGCGTCGGGGCGCATGGCGGCACCGATGAGGTGTCGGGCTGCGGCGCCGGCAGCGGCTGCGAAGTCTTCCCGGCCCGCTCT
>JBGTCW010000546.1:0-3424 GCA_041748635.1 Ilumatobacteraceae bacterium
CCGCGCTGTCGGCGTCGTCGGGCGGCGGCGTGAAAGTGGCGGCCACGCCATCGGCGCTCCACACCGTTTCGCGCTCGGCGCCCCAACGCTCGACCACGACGTCGACGTGCGCATGACGCGTCGACACGTGGAGTTGCGCCACTCCCCCGGGCCGGTAGCTGAGCCGCCCGCAGTACGCCTCGATCTCGTCGAAGAACGTCAGGTCGTCGTGCATCACCCGAACGATGCCACAGCCGCAGCGCCAAGGCGCGGGCGCGGGCGGCGCGATCAGTGCGCAAGAGGTTCCGCTTTCCGGGACTCCTCGCGTACAGATCCGGGAGCCCGATCCGCCTCAGATCGAGAGAAGCCGAGCCAGGATCGCCGTCATCCGGTCGATCTCGACGTGACTCACCGCTCCGATCACGTGCACGAGGCGCTCGGTGGAGATCGACTTCACGTCCTCGCACTTCGCGTAGGACGAGGCGTCGAGCCCAGCAGCCGAATCGACCTCGACGTGAGACGGAAGGCCACGTTGTGTCGACGTCATGGGCACGACGATGACCAACCCGGACGGGCCGGCGTTCATCAAATCGTCGGAGACGATGACGGCCGGACGACGACCTGCCTGCTCTCGACCGATCGGCCACCCGAAGTCGACGAGCCAGACGTCACCTCGCCTCGCTCGCTTCGTCACCATCATCCAGAGTCGCCGAGCGCCCCTGCTTCGACGATCCGCTCATCGAGTACCTCGGACCAAGCGGCACCGTCTTCTGCCAGTTCCGCATAGCGGTTGTTGAACCTGTCGAAGAACCTGCGGCGCTCCAGCGCATCGAGCGCGTCATCGACGATTGCCGTCATCGACCGATCGTCCTGCTCTGCCAATCGAACGATCCGCTGGCGCGCCTCGTCGGTCACGCGAATGGTGGTGCTCACGGATCCGACGCTATCCGGGCGTGACAATGATGTCGACAGTTATGTCGACAACCTTCTCCATGCCCGAGGAAGGCTGAGGCGGCAGGCTGCCACGCAGAGTGTCACGAGGAACACGAGGGGTGCCGAGATGGAGTACTGTCGGCGATCATCCAGCACACCGGCAGGGTGGACCGAGGCGGGCAGAACCGAGGCAGTGATGCGACGACCGACTCGTACACGTGCGGTGGCGATGGCCGCAGCGTTCGGCCTCACGTTCGGCCTGGCCGCGTGCGGCAGCGAAGCCGACGAGGACGCCATCACCGACGAGACGTCACCCGCCGCCGCGGAACCGGCGGACACCGAACCGGCAGACACCGAACCGGCGGACACCGAACCGCCGGACACCGAACCGGCGGACACCGAGGACACCGACGCCGCTCCGCCCGCAACGGAGAGTCCGACGACCGACGCCCCGGCCACGGGCGGCGGCTACGACGATCCGTGCGAACTGCTGGTCGGCGTCGATCTCGACGCGCTGCTCGGTGAGCCGGTCGGCTCTCCGGTGGGCGAGTTGAACGACATCGCGGACATGTGCCGTGCGGAGATGGTCAACGCGGACTCGCGGGGGTCGCTTGCGTTGTCGGTGACGACCAACAGTGCCGCCGACAACTACGTCAACCTGGAGGAACTGTTCGGCGTCGACGAGGAGATCACCGGTCTCGGCGACCAGGCATTCCACAGTGGTCCGTACGTCGTCGTGCTCGCCGGCGACACGCTCGTCAATTTCCAGGTGATCCGTGACGCGGCGTTCGGGTTCGGCGTGCCGGACCCCGACATGGAAGTGGCCACCGCACAGATCCTCGCCAACCTGGCGGGCTGATCACGCCAGGAACCCGACCACGGTTTCGTCGTCGTCGACGATGGCACGAAGCCACGCGAGATCGATGGAGGTTCGGCGCTCGACGCAGATTGCGTCAGACCCGACTCCCCGTCGGGACCGATGCCCTACGGTGAGGTCGATGGTGACGAACTCCGACGACCGACCCGACGAGCAACCCGACGAACGATCCGACACGACACAGCCGGACTCGATCGAGACGCTCTCGGTGTGGGCCGGCGAGGAGCGCTACCTGCTCGATCGGGCCACGCAAGTGCCGGTCGTGCACAGCGTCGGCTTCGGCTACGACAACGTCGACGAGTGGCACGACGTCGCAACCGGCGCCGCGCCCGGGCACATCTACGGCCGCAACACCAACCCGACCGTGGCGGTGTTCGAGGAGAAACTGCGCGTGCTCGAAGGTGCGGAGGCGGCCACCTCGGCGTCGACCGGCATGGCCGCGATCTCCAACCTCCTCTACGCCCTGCTCGAGCCGGGCCAGCGGGTGGTGTCGGTGAAGGACACCTACGGCGGCACGAGCATGCTGTTCACCAAGTACCTCCCGCGAATCGGGGTGGAGGTCGAACTCATCGACACGACCGACGCCGACGCGGTCGAGCAGGCGATGGACCGCGGCTGTGACCTGCTGTACCTCGAGACGCCCACCAACCCGACGCTGAAGATCATCGACCTGCCGCGTCTGCTCGTTGCCGGCCGCGACCGCGGCGCCATCACCGTCGTCGACAACACGTTCGCCACACCGGTGCTGCAGCAGCCGCTGGCGCTCGGCGCCGACCTCGTCGTGCACAGCGCCACCAAGTTCCTCGGGGGTCACGCCGACGCCCTCGGTGGTGTGGTCGCCGGGCGCGCCGACCTGGTCGAGGCGGTTTTCCGCTACCGCGAGATCAACGGCGCCACCCTCCATCCGGAAGCCGCCTACCTCCTCCTGCGCGGGATGAAGACGCTCCATCTCCGAGTCGAGCGACAGTCGGCCAACGCGATGGCGGTCGCCCAGTTTCTCGAGGCGCATCCGAGGGTCACCACGGTCAACCATCCGGGCCTGGCGAGCCACCCCGGCCACGAGATCGCCAAGCGGCAGATGTCGGGCTGGGGCGGGATGTTGAGTTTCGCGCTCGATGGCGACCTCGACGCCGTGAAGACGTTCCTCCCCCACCTGCGCCTCGCCCACCGCGCCGCGAACCTCGGCGCCGTCGAGACCACCGTCGGGCCGCCGTCCACGACCAGCCACGTCGAGTGCACGCCGGAGGAGCGCGCGGCGCTCGGCATTCCCGAGGGGCTCGTGCGGTACTCGGCGGGAATCGAGTCGGTCGACGACCTCATCGCCGATCTCGACCAGGCTCTGTCGGTGCTCTGAGCGACATGATGGATCCGATGACCGAACACATCGCACGACGGGCACTGGCGTTGGTCGCCGCGCCGTCCGAAACCGGAGACGAGCATCCGGCGATCGACCTGATCGCGTCATGGCTTGCGCCCGTCGCCGACGAGGTCGACTCGTGGATCACGCCGATGTCCGAACTCGAGGCCGATCCGGCGTATCCGGGTCGCGAGGTCGAGCGCGACGACGTCCCAGTGGTCGCGGCCCGCATCGCCGGCAACCGCCCGGGACCCACGGTGGTGCTCACCGGGCACATC
>JBGTCW010000547.1:0-11095 GCA_041748635.1 Ilumatobacteraceae bacterium
CCCCGAGCTCATTGGGCTCGGGGCGCTGCTCGGCGCCGGCGCGCTCCTCGCTGCGGTCGGCACCCGTCTCGTCACCGGTCCACTCGCAATCGTTGCGTTGTCGCTCGTGCTGGCGAGCGTCCTCGCGCTGATTCTCGTCGCCGTCACCGGAACGCCGGAAACCAGACGCAAGATCGCCCCGTACGGTCTGCTCAAGCCCGGCATGTTGTGGCTGGCGCTGTTCTACCTGGCGCCGCTGTTCACACTGCTGCGACTGTCGCTGTCGACGCTGCCGAGCAGATTCGCCGTCGAGGCGGAGTTCGACTGGAACGTCGACAACTACATCGACGCATTCACGGACTTCGCTCCGCAGTTCCAGCGTGCGTTCCTCTACGCCGGCATCGCCACCGTGCTCACCATCGCGATCGGCTACCCACTTGCGTATGTCATCGCGTTTCGGGGTGGCAAGTATCGGACGCTGCTGCTCGGCCTGGTGGTCATCCCGTTCTTCACGTCGTACCTCATCCGCACGATCGCTTGGCGCAGCCTGTTGTCCGACGAAGGTCAGATCGTCGGCGTCATCGAGACGCTCAATCTCGACTGGTTGCTCGAGGCGCTACGCATCATGGACGACGGCCGACTCATCAACACGCCGGCCGCCGTGATCTTCGGGCTCACGTACAACTTCCTGCCGTTCATGGTCCTGCCGATCTACGTGAGCCTCGAGAAGATCGACGTCCGCCTGCTCGACGCCGCCAAGGACCTCTACTCGACGTCGACGTCAGCGTTCGCCAAGATCATCATCCCGCTGTCGCTGCCGGGCATCTTCGCCGGAACCTTGCTGACGTTCATCCCCGCTGCGGGAGACTTCGTCAACTCGCTCTACCTCGGCAGCCCCAACACCACGATGATCGGCAACTCGATCCAGGACCAGTTCCTCGTCCAGAACAATGTCCCACTCGCCTCGGCGATGTCGTTCGTGTTGATGGCGATCATCACGGTCTTCGTGATCATCTACAGCAAGTTCTTCGGCACGGAGGACCTGGCGTGAGCGCTCCGACGTCGACCGGTGGTCGCATCGCCCGGCTCGCGCTCAACGCCTACGCCGGTCTGGCACTGCTGTACCTCTTCATCCCGATCATCTGGATCGTGGCGTTCTCGTTCAACGAGCCGCTCGGCAACTACAACGTGCAGTGGCAGCAGTTCACCCTGGCGAACTGGTCGGATCCGTTCGGCGACGAGGCACTCACCGCTGCCTTCGTCGAGAGCCTCAAGATCGCCGCCATCTCCACGGTCATCGCAACGGTGCTCGGTTCGATGATCGCCATCGCCTTGGCGCGCTACCAGTTCCGCGGGAGCGGCGGGCTGAACTTCTTCCTCGTGCTGCCGCTCACGACGCCCGAGATCGTGCTCGGTTCGTCGCTTGCCACGCTCTTTCTCGACTGGGACATCACCCGCGGGTTCACCACCGTGGTGATCGCCCACGTGATGTTCCAGGTGAGCTTCGTAGCACTCACCGTGCGAGCCCGGGTGCGCGGGTTCGACTGGACACTGGAACAGGCGGCTCAGGACCTCGGGGCGACTCCGATCCGGACGTTCTGGAAGATCACGTTCCCGCTGATCGTCCCGGGAATCCTTGCCGCCGCGCTGCTGTCGTTCGCGCTGTCGCTCGACGACTTCATCATCACGCTGTTCAACGCCGGATCACTGGTGACGTTCCCGCTCTACATCAACGGCAGCTTCCGGGTGAAGTTCCCGCCGGAGGTGAACGTGCTGGCGTCGGTGATCCTCATCGTCAGCGTGGCACTCATGCTCGGCGGCACGCTGTGGGGTGCCCGCGGACGCCGCAAGTCCGCTGGATGATCGACCACCTCTTCGTCTACGGAACGTTGCGTCCGGGCGACGTGCGCTGGCGCATCCTCGAGCCGTTCGTCGTCGACGGCGGCTGGAGCGACACCGTGGCGGGCCAGCTGTTCGACACCGGTTTGGACTATCCCGCTGCGATGTTCGGTGGCGAGGAGACCATCCACGGGCACACCTTCGCGCTCCTGGAGGCCACGATCGATCGTGCACTCGACGTGCTCGACGAGGTCGAGGGCATCGTCGACGGCGAGTACTCACGTGTCGTCGTGCGCACCGGCCGCGGCGTCGACGCCTGGGCGTACGCGAGCGGAGGCAACCTCGATCTGACGCCCATCGCCTCCGGCGACTGGTTCCACCACCGCCCACCCTGACTGACGGAGCGTGAAGGTCAGCGCGTAGGTTCGGCGCCATGAGCGCACGAGACCGTCTGATCGGACCATCGAACCTCGGGGTCTGGTACTTCACCGACGCGATGACGGCCGGTCAAGCGGCGGAGACGGCTGGGCGCATCGAGTCGCTCGGGTACTCGACGCTGTGGGTTCCCGACACCGTCGGGCGAGACCCGTTCACCCATCTCGCGTGGCTCGGCTCGCAGACCGAGACGTTGCAGTACGCCACCGGCATCGCCAGCATCTTCTCGCGTCATCCCGGTCCGATGATGCAGGCTGCGGCCACACTGGCCGAACAGACCGGTGGCCGGTTCGTGCTCGGCCTCGGCGTCAGCCACGAACCGATGGTTGCCGGCCTCCGCAAGCTCGACTACTCCAAGCCGCTCACGCAGATGCGCGCCTACCTGGAGGCGATGGACGCGTCGCCGTACATGGCGGTGCCGCCGGCCGAACCGCCGATCCGGCTCCTCGCAGCGCTCGGCCCGAAGATGCTCGAGTTGTCAGCGACAGCGACCGACGGCGCGCATCCGTACTTCGTGACGCCCGAGCACACCGCGGAAGCTCGGGAGGCGATCGGTCCGGACACGCTGCTGTGCGTCGAGCAGAAGGTGATCCTGTCGACCGACGCCGATGCCGCGCGCGCCGCCGCCAACGTCCAGATCGACCGCTACGCCGGCCTGCCCAACTACCGCAACAACTGGAGGCGCATCGGGTTCAGCGAGGACGAGATCGAACAGCGCGCCGACCGGTTCGTCGACCACGTGATCGTGTGGGGAGACGAGAATCGAGTGCGCGCCGGCATCCAGGCGCACTATGACGCCGGCGCCGACCACGTGTGCATCCAGCCGGTGTCGGTCGATGGCCCGCGGACGCTCGACTGGAACGTCCTCGAAGCGCTCGCCCCCTGACGCTCTGTGCGGATGTGGTTGCGCCTACCGCAATCAGATCCGCACAGACTCGGTCAGCGCGGGGAGGTCGGTGCGACTGTGCCGAGTCGGTCGAAGATGTTGCGCGTGATCTGTTCGACGTGACGGTCGCGTTCGGCCAGACCCCAGATCCAGTCGGTGCAGCCGCTCGTGATCACCGTTCCACCGGCCGACGTGACGAACGAACCGAGCACGGCGTGGCCGTGGGCGATGCGCTCGGCCGCCTCCGCACTGCGGTCGTCGAACAGACGCGAGGCGATGAACTCGATCTCGGACGGCTCGTGCGGTGCTGGCGGCCGAGACGCGGTCGTGCGGGTGAAGTGGGCGGCGGGCGCCGTGCCGAGGATCTCGAAGTTCGCCGGCGTGCCATCCGACCCGGTCGGGTACGGCAGACCGTCGCGGTACGTGAAGTCGCAGCCGTCGCATTCGTACCCGACGATCGTGGCGTCGGAGCCGAGCACGTCGCCGTAGTCGAGGCCGGTCCCGTCGAAGATCCAGTGCCCGGGTCGATGCAGCGTGTATCCGCCAGCGCCATTCGTGGCCCGCTTGCCGATGCGGTGATAGCCGCCGCGACTGAAGCTCACACCGGTCATGTGGTTCTCCGGCCGTTCGAGCAGGTGGTCGGACCAGATCGTGGTCAACTCCGCCTGGCGGTCCGTGCCGAAGACCGGATCGCCCTTGAACATCCCCTTGAACCCCACCATCGTGGCGGCCGGACCCGAACCTTCGTCGCCCGTTCGATCTTCCAGCCGTACCTGCCAGAACGCGGTGTTGCCAGAGAAGAACGCTGCGTGCCCGCCGCGAGCGGTGAACCCCTCGACGGTGTCGCGCATCGGCGCCGACCAGTACTCGTCGTGGCCGATCGACAGATACAGCGAGTAGGGCGAGTCGGGCCCGAGCAGCTCGGGGTGCTCCTCCAGATCCGCATTGGAGACGACGTCGATGGCGTAGTCCTCGCGCTCGGCCCATTCGATGAACGGCAAACTCCAGTTCGGCCAGCCGGCCGAGCCGCCGTAGGGCGAAAGGCGGTTCATCCGCAGGTACCCGACGTGGCTCGCCGACTGGTGGTCGGGCGGGTGGATCGAGGTGACCCGCTGGCCGGCGCCCGGCGGCTTGTACAGGTAGCCGGGGGCCATCGGCCGCTGCATCGAGACCTGCGTGGCTCCCGTGTAGAGGTTGCGACCGCCGAAGTCGTTGTAGGCGTGCCAGGTGTTGGTGTCGATCGCCCACAGGATCGCCGAGGTCGTCGAGGCGAGGTCGGGCCGCACGACGAAGAACGCCCGACTCTCGCGCCGCTTGCCGTCGACGTCGATCGACAGCAGTACCTCGTAGTAGCCCGACGGCCAGCTCGACCCGACCGCGACATCCGAGGCGACCGGCCAACTGCAGCCGTGTTCGGGTGCATCGGTCGGGGTGGGATGATCTCCCGCCGGTACCTCATCCTCGCTGAAAACCACCTCGCGACGTCTGCCCACACGCGCCACTTCGACCGAGACGCTCCGAGCGCCCGCGGCCGACAGATGCAGCGCGACGCGCTCCCCTGGCGCCACCGATTGAGGCCAGCAGTATCCCGTCACCGTTTCGTACGCCATCGCCCGACTGTAGGCCCGCGGTCTACGGTCGTGTCGGTGTCTGGTGTGCTGTGCCTCCAGGGTGGGCGGGAACTGACACCGCCGTGCGTCGAGATGGACGCAGCCGTGCTCGCCCGATCCGATGGTCCAGCCGTCGTGCTCGCCGGCGCCGCCAGGATCGGCAGCGACTACACAGGATCATCGGAACGAACCGTCGCCCACTATCGCAGGCTCGGCGCCGAGGTCGCCGTCGTCCCCGATCCCCGAGTCGACGCCTCGGTGGCACTGTCTGCGATGCGTGACGGCATCGGACTCATCGTGATGCCGGGCGGATCACCCGGAGGTCTGCTCGACGTGCTGACCACCATCGATGGGGGCTCGATCGGCCGCCGAATCGCCGAACTCTGGCAGTCGGGCACGGCTGTGTCGGGGGCGTCGGCCGGGGCAATGGTGTTGTGCACCCGGACGGTTCGGCCCGACCATGACAGTGGCATCGCCGCCGGGCTCGGTTTCGTCGACGGGATCGCGGTGCCCCACTGGACGCCAGGATCGGAACGACGATGGTCGCTCCCCGACGGACTGGTGTGGGGACTGCCTGAATGCGGCGGCGTCATCATCGATGGCGACCGGATGACGGCGGTCGGACAGGGCGACCCGTCGGTCCGAGTCGATGGCACGTGGCACCCGGTCGCTCGTTCGGGAACCGACGCGGTGCCGGTCTGACCGGCCACCAACGGGCACGGCTACGGTCGGCGCGATGACCCGCCCGCAGCATCTGGTCGTCATCCTGCTCGACTCGCTCAACCGGCACATGCTCGGGTCGTACGGCGGGACCGAGTTCGACACACCGAACCTCGATCGGTTCGCCGCACGCTCGTCGCAGTTCACGTCGCACGTCACCGGATCGCTGCCGTGCATGCCGGCGCGACACGACATCCTCGTGGGCTCGCTCGACTTCCTGTGGAAGCCGTGGGGATCGATCGAACTGTGGGAAGAGTCGATCACCGCGGCGCTGCGGCGCGCCGACGTCACGACGATGCTCGTGTCCGACCACCCGCACCTGTTCGAGACGGGCGGCGAGAACTACCACGTCGACTTCGCCGGGTGGGAGTACCTCCGCGGTCACGAGGGCGACCCGTGGAAGACGTACGCCGATCCGAGCGCCTACGGTGCGCCCACGCTGACCCCCGATGGCGGGCCGCTGATCACCAACGCCGCCGATGGCGGCTGGTTCCTGCGTGACCAACTCGGCATCGCCGACCGATCGTTCGGGCATCGTCACTACGACGACAGCCGCACGTGGTTCCGCTCCGAGGCCGACTTCCCCGGTCCGCGCACGATGGCGACGGCGGCATCCTGGCTCCGGCACGCACCACAGGCTCACGACCGTTGGATGCTCTTCGTCGACGAGTTCGATCCCCACGAGCCCTTCGACACGCCCGAGCCGTGGGCGTCGATGTACGACGACGAGCCGCTGACACGCGAGGAAGTCGAGACCGGCCGTCTCGTGTGGCCGCCGTACCTCGTCGGCGGCGTGTCGAAGGGTGCCATCACCGAGCGCCAGGCCCGCCAGATCCGCAACAACTACGGCGCCAAGCTCTCGATGATCGACCACCACTTCGGAACGCTGCTCGACGAACTCGACGCGCAGGATCTGTGGGATACCACGGCGGTGATCGTGTGCACCGACCACGGCCACTACCTCGGCGAGGTCCGCTCGACGGCGACGAACGGAGACCAGTCGGCGGCGGACATCTGGGGCAAGCCGGCAATCCCCCAGTTCGAGCCGCTCGGCCACACCCCGCTGATGATCCACTGGCCCGGGATCGACCCGAGACACGTCGACGCACTCACGACCAACGTCGACATCCATGCCACGATCGCCGACGCGTTCGGGATCGAGGTGCCACATCGCACGCACGGTCGTTCGATGGTGCCGCTGCTCACCGGCGCCGCCGACAGCGTTCGTGAGTGGGCGATCGGCGGCGTGTGGGGCAACTGGGTGCAGGTCACCGACGGCCGACGCAAGTACGCGAGGGCACCGGTCGACGAGAACACACCGCTGTCGATGTGGTCGAACCGCTGGTCGACCATGCCCGTCCACAAGGGCCTCGAGGCCTACATGCGATTCCCGACTCCGGACCGGCGGGCGACGCTCGACTTCATGCCCGGCTCGGAGATCCCGGTGATCCGCCAGCCGTTCGACGTGGGCGACGTCGTTCCGTTCTGGTCGAACGGTGCTCGCAACCTCGGCCGGCACCATCTGTACGACCTAGGTGTGGACCCCGACGAACGTGAGAACCGGACCGGCGACGCGGTCGAATCGGAGATGATCGAACTCCTGCGGTCGGCCCTCGTCGACGTCGAGGCCCCCGACGAACAACTCGCCCGCCTCGGCCTCGCGTGAATGTAACGATTGGTGTCAGACACCAATCGTTACATTGCGGCAGCTACTCGACGATCACTGCGGTGGCCATGCCGAACAGGCCGTCTTCGCTCTCGACGTGGGTGAGGATGTGGCAGTGCCACACCCAGACGCCGGGCATCGTTCCCTGGAACAGCACCGAGTAGCGCTCGCCCGGGGCCACGTTGATCGTGTCGGCCCAGTACGGGTGGTCGAGCGGAATCCCGTCCTTCGCGTACACCAGTTGCGGGAACCCGTGGAGGTGCATCGGGTGCGGCGCCAGCCCCTCGTTGTAGTAGTGCACCGAGGCCCACTCGCCTTCTTGGAGCACCAGCGGCGCCGTGGCCGGGAAACTCTTGCCGTTCAGTGTCAGCCCGATGACCCCGGCGTCGTTGAGCACCATCGGGATCTCCTCGGCGAGGACGAGATCCTCCGGAATGGTGACACCGGAGATCGTCTCACCGTACGGGATCGGGTTCTCGCCGACGATGAAGGCAGCGAACATCCCGTTGGGCACCGAGATCTGGCTGTGCATGTGCGCGTGGTACATCGCGATCATCGGCTCTTCGAGGGTGAACTCGTAGGTGAAGCTCTCGCCGCTCTTGACCGGCTCCTGCGTGTACGGCGACACGCCGTCCTGGCCGTTCGGGACCGGGAGCCCATGCCAGTGAATGTCTGAACCCATCGGTGTCTCGTTGTTGAAGATGACCTGCACCTTGTCGCCGACGTCGACCTTGATCATCGGGCCGGGCACGATGCCGTTGTACGACCACGCATCGACGAACTCACCAGGCGCCACCTCCCACTGGGTGATCGCAGCGGTGAGTTCGAACTGCTTGGTGCCGTCCGAGAGGATCTCCGGCTCCAGGAGTGCGTTGCCGACACCTTCGGTCTCAGCGGGGAAGGCGAGCATCGACTCCATCATCAGTTGGTCCATGGCGTCGCCATCGAAGTCGGGTGATGTGGGATCGACGGAGCCGTGCGCCGCGTCGGCTCCCGAGGTCGATGGGGTGTCGGTGATCTCCAGTGATGCCACCATGCCTGACTCCTCGTGCCCGACGATGCTGCAGAACACCTCGTACGACCCGGCCTCGAGTGTGCCCAGCGCGAGCGTGGCGCTCTCGCCCCCGTTCAGAATCGGGGTCTTCGCGCCGGTCTCGCGCACGGTCAGGTCGTGCTGCTGGCTACCGCTGTTGGTGACCGCGAGCGAGACATCGCCGGGTGCCGCCGACAGCTCGCCGTCGATCGAGAACTCCGAGAGAGCCACCGCCAGCATCGACGAACTCGCGCTCGCGGGGCCCTCGGCGCCGCTTGTTCGCTGATCGCGCAGGAGGCCGATCAGGCCGATCAGCACGACCGTGCCGACCAGCGCGATCAGTACGCCGGCCATGGCGACGAACGCGAGCCCGCCTCCACTGTTGTCGTCTCGGCGCTGCGGTGCGGTCGCCGGAGGGGGGTCGTCAAGAACGGTCACGCGTGACTCCAATCGTCATGGGGATTCGCTTGGCAGCCTCGCAGCGCGAACGGCGTCGCCCCAGGGCCTTTGGACCCTTTGGGGCCGAGATCGGAACCGTCCAACGGGTACCGTCGCCGACATGCGAATCGGCGTCGAGATCTTCCCCACCGACCAGACGATCGGAGCCATCGAACTGGCCCGTGAAGTCGAAGCGAGGGGGTTCGAGTCGCTCTGGTTCCCCGAGCACTCCCACATTCCGACACGCCGTACCACTCCGTGGGGCGGGCGTGAGGGCGCACCACCGTTGCCCGAGTTCTACTGGCGCACCTTCGATCCGTTCGTTGCACTCGGAGCGTGCGCGGCCGTGACGACCACGCTCAAGTTGGGCACCGGAATCTGCCTGGTTGCGCAACGCGATCCGATCCACACGGCCAAGGAGGTCGCGAGCGTCGACGCGCTGTCCAACGGCCGGATGCTGTTCGGGATCGGCTATGGCTGGAACAAGGAGGAGATGGCTCAGCACGGCACGGCGTACGCCGAGCGCCGGGCGATCCTGCGCGAGAACATCCTTGCAATGAAGCAACTGTGGACCGACGACGAAGCCTCATTCGACGGCGAGCACGTGCAGATCGAGCCGAGCTGGTCGTGGCCGAAGCCCACCCAGCAACCGCACCCGCCGGTGATTCTCGGCGGCGACGCCGGACCGAAGACGGCCGCCGACATCGCCGAGTTCTGCGACGGGTGGATGCCGATCGGCGGACGCCACGCCCTCGACAAGTGGGACGAGGTCAGGGCTGCGTGCGAGCGGATCGGGCGCGACCCGGCAACGGTCGAACTCGGTGTGTTCGGAGCGCCGCCCGACGAGGCGAAGCTGAACGATCTCGCAGCCCAGGGTGCCAGCCGAGCGGTGTTGGGGTTGCCGCAGGGCCCACGCGACGAGGTCCTGGCAGCACTCGACGCGATGGCGCCGCTCGTGGAGAGCATGCGATCCGTCGGTTGACGACGAAGCACCGTCACGAACCGCTGATGCCACGGAAACATCGCTGACACAGGAATTGCCGAACATGGTCGGGTGCTCACCGATCAGTTCCTCGTCACTGCCGTCGACCATCCGAGCCTCGACGGCGCGCTGTCGCGCTTCTTCGACGAGCTCCGAGCGGAGCGTGGCTGCAGCGGCCACAGGCTCACCAGGGGACGGACGCCGTACCCCGAGTTGATCGATCGGCTCAGCGCTCCCCGCATGATGCGGCTCGGCGTTCTTCACGAGCGACGAATCATCGCGGTCGCTGCGGTCGACAACGAGGGCGCAGTGGCGTTGGCCGTCATCGAGGCGTTCCGGCGCCGGGGGATCGCCAACGAGTTGGTGCAGGTATTGGGAGAGCGAGCCGCAGCGATCGGCTATCCCCCGTTGCATCGATTCACCGCCGCTCGAACCCGGTTGGCGGGCTGAACGATCAGGAGATTCCGTGGTCATCCTCTATTTGTTGTGATCGCAAACATTGTCCGGTAGGTTGTTGCTATGACAACTACCACCACCTCCACGCTTCCCCTCCTCACTGGCGTCTGGACGGCCGATCCGTCGCACACCACGGTCGGCTTCGTCGTCCGGCACCTCGGCCTGTCCAAGGTCCGCGGCCGCTTCGACGGCGTCGACGCCACGCTGGTCGTGGGCGACGATCTCGCATCGTCGTCGGTGAACGCAGAGATCCAGATGGCCACGGTGAAGACCGGCAACCCCGACCGCGATGCGCACCTGGCATCGAGCGACTTCTTCAACGCCGAGACGAACCCGACGATGACGTTCCAGTCGACGTCGATCGCCGGCGAAGGCGAAGAGTTCACGATGGTCGGCGATCTCACGATCAACGGCGTCACCAAGCAAGTACAACTCGACGTCGAGTTCTACGGCACGTCGGTCTCCCCCGCCGACCAGTCAACCCGCGCCGGCTTCAACGCCAGCGGCACGATCTCACGCGGCGACTTCGGCATCAGCTTCAATGCTCCGGTCGGCGCCGACAAGGTGATGATCTCCGACAAGGTCACCCTCGACCTCGACGTGCAGCTCGTCGCTCCCTGATCATCCCCGGAGCTGATCAGACGACCTGCATGCCGTACATCTCGCCGAGCGGGTCGCTGATCAGTTCCAGGCGCTCGCCATCGGGACCCATGAAGTACATCGAGGTGTCGCTCACGAGGTGATACGGCACGTCGGCGCCCTCGAGCTTGCGTTGGAGATGCTCCCAGTTCTCACGCGTCACCGAGATCGCAAGGTGGTGATGACCACCGAGCACTTCGGCGTAGTCCTCCAATCCCAGCCCGGGGAAGTCGAAGAAGGCGAGCGCATTGCCGTTGCCGATGTCGAAGAAGAAGTGCGTCGAGCCGACGTAGTCGCGATTCTCGAAGAGCTCGGTCAACGGGAACTCGAGCAGGTCCTGGTAGAACGCGATGGTCCGCTCGACATCGGACGAGATCAACGCTTGGTGGTGGACACCGCGAGCCGAGGACGT
>JBGTCW010000548.1:0-7435 GCA_041748635.1 Ilumatobacteraceae bacterium
CGATCGCCAAGGTCAGCAGGAAGACGACGAGCGACGACGGGATCCGCCGACCGACGAGTGACAGGACGCCGACGGCGAAGGCGATGTCGGTCGCCATCGGGATTCCCCAGCCGCCGGAACCCGGACCACCGACGTTGAAGAGTGCGAAGACCGCAGCGGGAACGAGCATTCCACCGACGGCGGCGAGCGCCGGCAGGGCGGCGGCGCGTGGGTCGCGCAGTTCACCACGCACCAGCTCCCGCTTGATCTCCAGGGCGACGACGAAGAAGAAGAACGCCATGGCGAGGTCGTTGACCCAACCACGAAGGTCGAGGTCGAGGTGCAGGAGGTCGCCGAGTTGGACCGACACGACGGTCTCCCAGAGCTCTACGTAGGAGTCGCCGAACGGCGAGTTCGCCCACACGAGCGCGATAACCGCCATCACCAACATCGCGACGCCGCCCGCTGCCTCGGTGCTGGCGAACCGGCGCAAGGGCCTCACGACGGCACGCGGCACTCGCCGATCCGACGTGCTCCACGGTCGGGGTATCTGCTCGCGCCCGCCCCGTTCGCTTCTCGGCTCGTCGGTGGTCACGTCGTTGGACACGGGCGAGATTCTGCCTGGTCGAAGGGGGCCACACACTCCTCGGAGCGATTACGGTCGGAAGTCCAAACAACACACAGCTCACGGGGGTTGGTCGATGAGAGCCGCAGTTCTGAACTCGGTACCGGGACAGTTGGACATCGAGGACATCGACATCGCCGATCCGGGTCCGCGGGAGGTCCTGATTCGGACCGCGGCGGCCGGTCTCTGTCACAGCGACCTGCACTTCATGGAGGGCAAGTACCCGTTCCCGTGTCCCGCCGTGATCGGCCACGAGTCGGCCGGGGTGGTCGAGGCGGTCGGCTCGATGGTGCACTACGTCCAGCCCGGCGACCATGTGATCACCTGCCTTTCGGCGTTCTGCGGACACTGTTCGCAGTGCACGGACGGCCACCTCTCGTTGTGCGAGAACAAGGGGACCGAACTCGTGCGCCAACCGGGTGAGCCGCCGCGCCTGAGCCGTCGGGGTGGCGAGGTGGTCAACCAGTACCTGCACCTGTCGTCGTTCGCCGAGCAGATGCTCGTGCACGAGCAGGCGCTCGTGAAGATCGACCGCGACATGCCGCTCGACAAGGCCGCACTGATCGGTTGCGGGGTGACGACCGGACTTGGTGCCGTGTTCCGCACGGCGCGGGTCGCCCCGGGAGAGACGGTGGCCGTGATCGGCTGCGGCGGAATCGGGCTGTCGGCAGTGCAGGGCGCGCGCATCGCCGGCGCGAACAAGATCATCGCGGTCGACATGTCCGAGTCGAAGCTCGAGCTGGCGCAGCAGATGGGCGCAACCCACGTCGTGAACGCATCGAGTGACGACGCCGTCGCCGCGGTGCGCGACCTCACGGGAGGCGGGGTGCACCACTCGTTCGAGGCGGTCGGGCTCAAGCAGACCGCCGAGCAGGCGTACCAGATGCTGCGCAACGGAGGGCAGGCCACCGTGATCGGGATGATCCCGGTTGGGACCCACATCGAGATCCACGGCGTCGAGTTGCTCTACGAAAAGACGCTCACCGGATCGAACATGGGCTCGAACCAGTTCCGCACCGACATGCCGCGCTTCGTCGACATGTATCTCGACGGTCGACTCCAACTCGACGAGATGGTGTCGAAGACCATCACGCTCGACGAGATCAACGACGGGTTCGCCGACATCAAGACGGGCAACATCGCCCGCAGCGTCATCACGTTCGACTGACGCACGGAGGCGTCAGGCCGAATCGTCGACGGTCCGGTACACCGGGAACCAGCTCGTCTGCTCGATCCGTTCCTGGATCTCGTCGTCGGTCATCGCTGCGGCGAGCCCCTGGTCGACAGCACATCGGGCCACCGCGAACGCGACCTCGCGCGCGACGCGACGGCTCTCGGTGATCGGAGGGAGAATGCCGCCGCCGTCGTGTGCGGTCGCCAGGCGGCCGATCGCCGTCGCTGCGGCGGTGAGCATCTCGTCGGAAACTGCACGGGCCGTGACGGCGACGACACCGAGGCCGACTCCCGGAAAGACGTGCACGTTGTTGACCTGGGCGATCGGCACCGATCGCCCACCGACGTCGACCGGGCCGAACGGACTCCCGGTGCCGATGAGGGCAGCGCCGTCCGTCCAGGCGAGGACGTCGGCGGGGATCGCCTCGGCACGTGGAGTCGGGTTCGACAGCGGCAGCACGATCGGGCGCTCGACGTGGGCGGCTTGGGCTCGGATGATCGCCTCGGTGAAGATGCCGGGCTGGCCGGTCACCCCGACGAGGGCGTGCGGACCCACGCGGTGCACCACGTCGAGCAGTTCGATCACTCCGTCATCGTCGTCGTCCCAGTCGGCCACCTCGCCCCATGGACGCGCGAATGGCTGCTGGAACGGAGCCAGGCCCTCCATGGCGTCGTGGAGTAGTCCGTCTCGGTCGACGAGCCAGCAACGCCGCACAGCGTCGTGCTCGCTCGCACCGGCTGCCACCATCGCCTTGACCGCCTGAGTCGCAATGCCCGTACCCGCCGAACCGGCCCCGACCACCACGAGTCGCAGGTCGCTGACCGCTGTTGCCGTGGAGCCGAGGCCGGCGACGATGGCCGCAACGGTGACCGCCGCAGTGCCCTGAATGTCGTCGTTGAACGAACAGATCCGGTTTCGGTGGCGGTCGAGGAGTCGATTCGCGTGGAGCTGCGCGAAGTCCTCCCACTGCAGCAGCACGTTCGGGAATCGCTGGTGGAGGGCGTCGACGAATGCGTCGACCAGTTCGTCGTACTCAGCGCCGCGCACGCGCTGATGTCGCCAGCCGAGATAGAGCGGGTCCGACAGCAGGGCCTCGTTGTCGGTGCCGACGTCGAGCATCACCGGCAAGGTCCGAGCTGGGTCGAGGCCGCCGCCGGCGGTGTACAGCGCCAGCTTGCCGACCGGGATCCCCATGCCGCCGATCCCGAGATCCCCCAGGCCGAGCACGCGTTCGCCGTCGGTCACCACCACGACGTCCACCTCGAGGTCGCCGACGACATTGTCGAGCAGTTCTTCGACGCGGTCGCGCTGCGGCCATGACAGGAAGAGCCCGCGCTCTCGGCGGTAGATGCGCGACCACTGCTGGCACGCCAGGCCAACCGTGGGTGTGTACACGACCGGCAGGATGTCGGCGAGGTGTCGGTCCAGGAACGCATAGAACAACACGGAGTTGCGGTCCTGCAGCGCACGGAGGAACACGTGCCGACCGAGATCGGTGCTCTGGGCTGAGTACTCGGTCTCGACGCGCTGCAGCTGCGTCCCGAGGTCTTCGACGACGGGCGGCAGCAGTCCATCGAGGCCCAGCCGTCGTCGCTCGTCGGGGGAGAAGGCGGTCCCCTTGTTCAGGTACCGGTCGGCCAGGATCGCTCGGCCCCGAGGTGTCATCGCCACCACCGTACGGCCTGCGCGCAATGGCCAGGTGCCGGCGGCGGCACGGATCGGAGTCAGCGCAGCCGGAACGGTGGGTATTGATCGGTGACGAGGAGGAAGGCGTAGGCCTGGACGCGCAGCCCCCAGCGAACGACCCCTTCGACGAAGTTGAAGAGCCTGCGTGGATATCTGCCGGTGATCAGCACCGCAAACCAGGCGATGGCGACAGCGACGGCCGCGCCGATCGCGAGGAGGACCAAGACGACGTAGTGCGGAACCGCAAGCAACCACTTGACCAGTGGCAGCCATCGGTTCAGGTCCTGCTTGACGTCGGGGTAGGCGACGTCGAGGTGAACGGATTGGTCTTCGTCTGTGGACGGGTACTGATCGTTCATCAAGGCGAGGTACGAGATCACCCGGGTCTCGAATCGGGTGAACTCGAGACTGAAGTCGAACCACCAACGTGGGTACTTCTGGCGGAACACGATCATCAAGAGCACTGGCACTGCGAGGAACGCTCCACCGGCGGCTTCGTAGCTACCGATCGTGGCGAGCACGAGTCCGATCGGGATGATCCAGAAGATCCGAAGCAACGTCGACACGCGGTTGAGGGCGCGATCGGGGTAGTCGATCGTCAAGGTCGCTGCGTAGGTCTCGCTTCCTTGATGGGGTGGGGGCGGTGCGAGTGGGAGTGTCGTGGGCGATTCGGGCATGGACCCATCGTGACCGCTGGAGACTGCGGGGGCATCGGGTCTCCGGTCATTTCGCAGTTGGCCGATCGGCCAGAGCGGGCACGGTACTTTTGGCCGAGCCGCTCAGACGCGCTGCCTCAGTCGCTCGGCATTCGGTCGGTCTCGTAGGCCCACATCGCCAGCTCGACGCGATTGCGAGCGCCGAGTTTGCTCATGAGGCTGGCGAGGTGGGTTTTCACGGTGCTGAGGCTGATGTGGAGGTCATTGGCGATCTCTGCGTTGGTGCGACCGCGGGCGACGGTGACGAGCACCTCTTCCTCCCGCTCGGTGAGCGGGTCGATCGGCTGCGCCGCCCGCTCCCTGGTGGACGCGCCGAGTTCGGAGAACGCCGACAACAACCGAGCGGTGACGCTCGGAGCGATGAGCGCGTCGCCGGCGGCGGCGGAGCGCACCGCCTGAGCGAGGAGCTCGGGACCGGCGTCCTTGAGGAGGAATCCGCGGGCCCCCGCCTTGAGCGCACCGTGGACGTACTCGTCCATGTCGAACGTGGTGATGACGATGACGGCCAGTGGGTCGGCGACGTCTGGTCCCGCGAGTCGGCGGGTGACCTCGATGCCGTCGTACTCGGGCATCCGGATGTCGAAGAGGCACACGTCGGGGCGCAAACTGCGAGCGAGCTCGAGAGCGTCGCGTCCGTCGACTGCCTCGCCCACGACCTCGATGTCGGGCTGGGCGTCGAGGATCATGCGCAGTCCGGTGCGCACGATGTCCTGGTCGTCGGCGATCAGGACCCGGATGGTCATCGTGTCGCCGCCGCTTGACGGGGCAATGTGGCTTCGACGGTCCAGCCGCCGCTGGCGCTCGGGCCGGCGTCGAATGTGCCGCCGAGGAGCTTGGCCCGCTCGGCCATGCCGATGAGCCCGAACCCCGGTGCGGAGGGCGTTGACGCGCCGCCGCCCTCCCCGTCGTCGACGACCGTGAGCCGCACGAGATCCTCGCCGCCGTCGACACGCACGTGCACCTCCGAGGCTCGACGAGCGTGACGAAGGGCGTTGGTGACCGCTTCCTGCGCGAGGCGATAACACGCGGCGTCGACCGACGGACGGAGTTCATCGACCTCGCCGGCGAACGTCACCCTCACTCGGGGTCCCGATCCCTCGCCCAGACGCTCGAGCCGGCACAGGTCGCGCACGCCCTGCTGCGGTCGGAGATCGACCTGATCTCCTCGGCGCAGTGAGCCGACCATCGATCGCATCTCCTCGAGGGCGCTGCTCGCCTCTTGCTCGATCACGCGCAGCGCTTCGACCGCAGCCTCGGGTCGGGTGGCAGCAACGACCCGACCGGCCTGGGCCTGAACGGCGATGGCGGAGACGTGGTGGGCGACGGTGTCGTGGAGCTCGCGTGCCAGCTCCTCGCGCTCACGCGACCGCACACCGGCGATCTCCTCGGTTCTCAGCTCGCTCGCGTATCGAACGGCGAACCCGATGGCGCAGGCGAGCAGAAGCACGACGGCACCGCCGATGGTGTCGCCGACCGGATCGCCTGTAGCGGAAGTGAGGATCACCGGGACCGACATGACGAGGAGACCGACGCCGACCTCGCGCCCCGAAGCCCAACGCGCGAGCGCGTACGGCAGCACGAGCAGGAAGATGCCGGTGTTGAGTCCGTCCCACTCGACGTCTCGCACGAGCGACACCGCAAAAACGGCACTCATCGTCCCGAACGCAAGAGCGACCACCAACAAGGAATGAACGCGGCGCCACGGCAACAGGCAAGCGGCGCCAACGGTCACTGCCAGCGAGACACCGCTCCACACCAGCTGCTCCGTGGCAAACGTCTCGATCGTTGCTGCCACCACTGCGACCGCCACGAGCAACCAGTCGAGTCGGGTCGGTCCGGGCGGATTTGCCGCCCGTGGTTCCGACCAGTACCGCCGGCTCGTGTCCAAGACCACGGGGCAAGCGTACGTAATCCGAGCGTCGAGCGGATCGGCCGAAAGAACGATCCACGGACCGGCCGATCAGACGGTGCGCAAGTGGCCGGACTCCCGATGTGCTGCCGGCGCCGGATCCGCAGGATGGGGGCCATACCGACCCCTCCGCTCGACGAACAGGAATGGACACCCACATCATGATCACCGTCTCAGGACTCACGAAGCACTACGGCGACCGCATCGCCGTCCACGACATGAGCTTCGATGTCGCGGCCGGACGAGTCACCGGATTCGTCGGCCCGAACGGCGCCGGCAAGTCGACGACGATGCGGATGATGGTCGGGCTCACCCGTCCTGACCACGGCGACGTCCGCTATCACGGAGTTCCCTACACGCGACTTCTGCGGCCTGCACGCATCGTCGGCTCGGTGCTCGATGCACGCTGTATGCACCCCGGCCGGACAGCCAGGAACCATCTCCGGGCGACCGCAGCGCTCAGCGCGATTTCCGCGGATCGAGTCGACGAGGTCCTCCGCGAGGTCGGGCTCGAGAGTGCGGCGGACCAACGCGCCGGCGGCTTCTCGCTCGGCATGCGCCAACGCCTCGCCCTTGCCGGCGCGCTGCTGGGAGAGCCCCAGGTGCTGTTGCTCGACGAACCTTCCAACGGCCTCGACCCCGATGGCATTCGCTGGTTGCGGAACTCCCTGAGCGCCTTCGCGGCACGGGGCGGAACGGTCTTCGTCTCGAGTCACCTGATCGGTGAACTCGAGATGTTCGCCGACGACCTGGTGGTCGTCGGTGGCGGGAAGCTCCTCGCCGCTGAATCCGTCTCCAGCACGCTCGCCCGCGGGCGTTCGAACGTCGTCGTCCTGACACCCCAGCTGTCCGAGCTCGCCAACCTCCTGCAACGCAGGGACATCGAGTTCGACATCTCCGAGGACCGCCTGTCGATCCACGGCGCGACCACGGCAACGGTGTCCGAGCTCGCCTTCGATCATCAGATCCGGGTCGTCGAGATCACCGAAACCTCGCGATCCCTCGAAGAGATCCTGCTCGAGATGACGAGCTCAGCCACCGAGTTCGCTTCGGTCTGAACCCCCCACCCACCGCGACCCTGTCACTGCCACGACGAAAGAACCCATCCCCATGACCATCTCCACCCACCCCAGCGCGTCGGCCTCGCTCGCGCACGCATCCTCCACCGTCGAAGTGCTCCAGCGATCTCGTCGTCACGACATCGGCTCGATCCCGACCGCGCTGCACAGCGAATGGATCAAGGTGTCATCGCTTCGCTCGAACGTGACGATCCTCGCTCTGACCCCGGTCATCGGCGTCATGCTGTCGTGGATCATGGCCACCTTCGTCAAGATCGATCCGGACAC
>JBGTCW010000549.1:0-2461 GCA_041748635.1 Ilumatobacteraceae bacterium
CGGCGCGTCGTTTCCGGGCGTCTCGCTCGTCATCCCCTTGAGGGTTCTTCCACAAGCGGTGACCCCCCATCCGTCGCCGGCCAAATGCGCCGTGCGCCCGGTCCTCGTTTCTGAGTCGTTGTGACGTGGCCATGGTTGTTGCTCCTTCGTTGGTTGGTTGAAGTGAGCAGGGATAGACCCCCACAAGACCCCCACGGGCCGATTTCTCGGTTCGTGAAGGTTGCCAGAACTCGTGAAAGTCCTGGTAGTCGGGTCGGGATGGGGAGATTCGAACTCCCGGCCTCCTGCTCCCAAAGCAGGCGCGCTAACCAAGCTGCGCTACATCCCGGACGTGGGCGGTCATGCTACTGACCGATTTCGACGTCACAGTGCGATCGGAGCACCGATCGAGTCGGGAGGTGCCGGCCACGGCCTCGCGCCGACGGTCAGGCCAGCATCCTCGAGTGCCCGACGAAGCTGTTCGACATGGAGGTGTCGCCGGCGATCGCTCACGTCGAGGTTCGTGATGACGGCAATGACATCGAGATACGCCGCGAGAAAGACCGGCGCATGTCCCGCCGCTGGTCCCGCCAGGGCATGCGCCAGCTCGTGGGCAGCGGTCGCCATCGTCGTCTGGTCGGAGGCCAACCTGATCACCGCGCGATCTCCCTCGCTTCGGGCGCTCGACGACCGTGCGTCGCGGCGAGCGCGAGTGACACGTACGTCAGCGCCGGGCCACCACGGCAACGACACCACCCGTTCGATCGCGTCAGCGACTTCATCGAACGGCCGGATCGTTTCGAGGTCGGTGCCCTCGAACGCCGCGGCCTCTGCGGCGTAGACCTCCGCTCGCCCACAGTCCATGATCAGCCGCGCCCCAACGATCGTCGTTCGTCGAGCCGAGTGCGTCCGAGGTCGGCGCGGCCGGCTGCATCGCTTCCTGCGCTCCAGGCGCCGACCTCGGCGCCGGCACTGGTCCGGGCGCTTCGCACACGTCCGAAGCGTCGTTGCATGAAGTCCTCGACCTGACGACCGCGTTCGAGCCGAGCCAGCGAACGACTCGCACCATCCCCGCTTCCGATGAACTCGCTCGAGCTCTCCGTGACACGCCGCACCTGCTCGAGCGACTTGGCAACTCGATCGGCATAGCCGAAGAGGAACGACCGTCGGTATCTCTGAGTTGCGGCGGCGGTTGCTCGACGCTCGGCGGACATTCGAACGGCCGCCTGCGCGTGAAGCGAGGTGTACATCACTTCGACGACGTCGAGGTCGGAGGTGTACCCAGCGACGTAGGCGATCGTGCCCGTCGGCGTCGCCGCGAACACAACTCGGGCGTCGTGGGCCTCGGCGACGGCCATCAGTAACGCGAGACGAGCGCGAACGTATGCACCTCGGCCGAGTGCAATCTCCCGAACCGCCAGCTCATCGGAGCGGCGCTCGACCAACGTCGCCGGATCGATCCGATGCCGAGCGACCAGTTCTGCGGCCTTGCGCGAGAACGCGTCGGCTTCGTGCGAGTTCGTGGTGGCCGCCGCTTTGTCCATGAGCTTTCGCACTCGCGACACGAGGCTCTGCTCAGCCACCGACGGGGTATCGTTGGCGTGAGATGCCGGCGACGACACATGGTCGTTTTGTCGGGACATCGGACGGTGAGCGTACGGCAATGACGACAGCACAGGGTGTAGCCACCCGCATCGATGACCTCCACGTCGACGGGCGCACGCTTCGGCGGACGCGCAACCGCACTGCGGTGATCGGCGCACTGCTCGACATCATTCGGGAGGGAGAACTCCATCCGGGCGCCGCCGAGATCGCTGACCGTGCGGGTGTGTCTCACCGATCGATCTTCCGGTACTTCGACGACCTCGACGATCTCGTTCGGACCGCGATCGACCAGGCCTTCGAGCAAGCGAAGCCCCTCGCCGAGATTCCCGACATCGGGGTCGGCACACGGACCGAGCGGATTCGCTCCCTCGTCGAGTCCCGCCTGGAGCTCTTCGAACACGTCGACGCAACGATGCAGCTCGCGCGGATGCGTGCACCGTCGATCCCGGCGATCGACGAGTGCGTTGCCGATATCGCCGAGTTCTTTCGTCGACAAGTGGCCCAACACTTCGCCCCAGAGTTCGACGAACTCGTCGAACACGAACGACCCCTGCTCGTCGACGGCGTCCTCGTGCTGACGAGCTACGACGCCTACACGATCCACCTTCGTCTGCTGGGAAGTGACAACGAGCGGATTCGGGCGGCGTGGGTCAGCGCTCTTGCGGCGATGCTCAGCTGACTGAGGCGGCCCGGCGCCGATATGGTGTGGGCTCCTTGCGGACGTAGTTCAACGGCTAGAACCTCAGCCTTCCAAGCTGATGATGCGGGTTCGATTCCCGTCGTCCGCTCCACGCGAAAATCCTGCTCAGGATTGATTTCCTGGCCGGGACTCGTGTAACGCCGGGCCCCGGAAACGGCCGTCGTGCCTACACGTGCC
>JBGTCW010000550.1:0-5388 GCA_041748635.1 Ilumatobacteraceae bacterium
ATCGCGGCGAGCGCGGCAGCCATCAGCACGAGGCCCACGACGGCTTCGAGGCGGCTGAACATCTGCGCGCCGGCAACCACCACGAGGATGATCAGCACGAGCCGGACCACCACCGGCCAGTCGGTCGTCCCGCCACCGCCATCACCGGTCATCGAGGCGGAGCTCATTGCGGTGTCGTCGCTCCGATCGGTGGGCACCGAACCATCATCTCCCCCCGACGCTGCGGCGAAACACCGCGCTTGCGCAAAACTACCCTGCGACGATCGAGCGAGTCAGGGGCGAGCTATCCGATGACAGATGAGGCTGCGTCGACGGGGAGCGACAGGTCGGGTGAGCAGACGAGGTCGGGCCGCTCCGAGCCGGGTACCTTTCGCGGCGCATGGGCACACCGCCGCTGGAGGTGGATGTTCGGCAGTTATGCGATCTCGGTCACGAGTGACTTCGTGTACTCGGTGGCGTTGGTGGTGTTCGTGCTCGACCGCACCGGTTCGGCGGCCTGGGTGTCGGCGGCCGCCATCGCTCGGCTCGTGCCGTATGTGCTGCTCGGGCCACTCGCCGGACTGATGGCCGACCGGGTCGATCGTCGCCGGCTCATGGTGGTGCTCGACATCGTGCAGGCCGGACTCCTGGCCGCCATGGCGCTGGTCGCCGCCAACGGTGGGTCCGTGCTCTTGGCGGTTGTCCTGGCTGCGCTGTCGTCGTCGGCGTCGGTGTCGTACCGGGCGGCGGCGGTGGTGACGACACCTCGACTGGTTCCCGAGGATGATCTCGCTGCCGCCAATGCTGCGGAGAGCATCGTGGCTCAAGCCGCGTGGTTCGTGGGCCCGGCGGTGGGCGCAGCACTGGTGGCCCTGTTCGGGGTGGCGTGGGCGATGCTGGTCGGAGCCGCGACCTTCGTCGTCGCCGCATTCTTCGTGTCGAAGGCGGGCGACCTCGGAGGTGGACCGTCCACTGCTGACTCGGAACCTCGGGCTGAACCGGCGGGATTGATCGGTGGCCTGGCGGAGGGCGTCGACGCCATCCGTACCGATCGCGGTCTCGCCGCGTTGGTGTTGTTCGTCTGCGTCCTCACGTTGGGGTTCGGGATGGAACAGGTGCTGCACGTGTTCGTCGCCGTCGACCGCCTCGGTGCCGGTCCCGAATGGATCGGCGTGATGGGGGCATCGATCGGCATCGGCGGCTTTCTCGCTGCGCCGCTCACGGCGAAGATCGCACGCGGTGGCCACGTTGGCTCGGCTTTGGTGATCAGTGGGGTGATGTCGGGCCTGCCGCTGGCGGCGCTCGCCGTGACCGAATCGAGGACACTGGTCCTCGCGTTGTTGGCCATCGAGGGTGCCGCGGTGATCGTCAACGAGGTGATGTTGATCACGTTGCTGCAGCGCGCATGCCCCGGGCATCTGCTCGGCCGGGTCTACGGCTTGCAGGACTCGTCGAGTGCCGTCACCCAACTCGTCGGTTCGCTGATCGTGCCGGTCGTCGTGGGCGTGCTCGGGCTGCAGGCGGCGCTGGCGATCGGGGGTGGGGTGACGGTCGTGGGAACGATCGCGCTGGCTCCGGCACTGCTGACGCTTGGACGTCGCGGAGAGGCAGAACGTCTGGCACTGGCTCCGCTGGTCGACGAACTCCGGTCGGTGGCGATATTCGCCGATCTCAGCGAAGGTGCACTCACCCGGCTGGCGCAGGGAGCCGCGGTCGAACGTCGCCAGATCGGAGACGACGTGCTGATCGAAGGCGACCCTGCCGACGACCTGTTCGTGGTGCGATCCGGAACGCTGGTCGTCCGCTCCACGGGCGGGACCGGCTCGGTCGTTCGCGACGTCAACACGATGGGACCGGGCGACTGGTTCGGGGAGATCGGTGTGCTCCGGCGGCGTCTCCGCACCGCGACGGTCACGGTGACCGAACCGGTCGAGCTCGTCCGGGTGCCTGGCGCAGTCTTCATCGACGGTCTCAACACGCCGGACATCCTTCCCGACCCGATCCGCCGTACCGTTGCCGCACGGCTGCTCCGCACACATCCGACCGAGGCCACAGAGTGACGACGGCAACCCACGCATGCGGCCAGATCACATGGCGCGGGCCGCGCCGACTGTGCCGACCAGGTCGTTCAGCGAGGTTGCCGGAGCATCAGGCATCCAGCCGGCCGCACGGGCGATGACCGCTTCCGCCTGCGTCCGATCACCGCGCACGACCAGCAGTTTGGCCAATTCGATCGACACGAGCCAGCGCAGACCTGCACCGCCCTGCGCGGGCAGATCGATGATGAGCTGCTCGAGTTCGTCGACCCCGCGTCGCCGCGCCGGAAGCGCATGGCGCGCCACGAACCGGGGATTGCGAAGCACGGTGGTCAAGGGAACGGACACCTCTCTCGTCACCGCCCGCGCCCTGACGCTCGCTCGGTACACGCGTCCGAACGACGCGAGCAGGCGGCTGCCAGCTCGCTCGGCCTGATCGATCGCGTCGTCGAGTTCCGACATGCCCGCGGTCAAGTCGCCATCGAGCACGTTCATCACGCCGGACGCCGGGGCGGCGGCGAGGATGAGACCATCGAGTCCGAGCGTGGTGCACGAGTCGACCAGGTCGGTGTGCATCACTCGCGCCTCGTCGACAGCGCCCGCCGCAACCAATCCGTGAACGCCCATCACGCGGGCGAAGTCGCGATAGATCGGGTCGGTCGCCGTGGCCACGGCATCGCGCCCGAACGCTCCGCTGGTTTCGATGTCGCCGGTGACCGTGGCAACCAGACTCAGCACCGACTGACCCATCGATGTCGCGCGGGTGCTTCCCGTTTCGCTCCCGGTGGCGATCAGCCAGTCACCGGTTCGTCGAGCATCAGCGAAATGACCGAGGCCGGTCTGGGCGAGGCCGACGGCACCGGCCGACTTGATGCTGACGTAGCGCCGATCGACGAGCCGATCGAGTAACTCGTCCACCCGTTCACCATCGACCAGTGCCCCGTCGTGGTCACCGCCGAGAAACCGCGCCCAGATCCTCCACGTGTAAGCGTGCGCCAGCACGTCGGGGTCATCGGCCCGTTCGCCGACCTCGATGGCACGATCGAGGAGATCGAGCGCCTCGTCGATGGCCGCATGTGCGATCGCGGCCGAGAACCCACGCCATGCCAACGCCATGCCGACGGCGCGTGGGTCACCGTTCGCATCGATGTCGTCGTCGTGGAGGGCGAGCAGATCGGTCGCGTCGCGCCACGTGCCGCGGTAGTAGTGCACGAGAACCCATCCGATCAGCAGCGAGCCGAGATGACGCTGGCGCTCATCGTCACTGGCTTCGTCGATCAGCATCTCGTAGGCGACGCGGTAGAGCTGGTCGGCTTCATTGATTGCGTAGCGATCGAGTGCACGCTGCGCGGCGATGCCCAGGTGACGCACGGCAGGCTCCACCTCGCCGGCGAGGTGGTAGTGCTCTCCGAGCACGTCTGCCAGTTCGATCGTGCGTCCGGCCATCCTCGACTCGATCGAGATCGCGGCGGCGTGGTGGAGACGTCGACGTTCGGTCTTCGTGAGACTGCTGCGCACGACATCGAACGTCAGCGCATGCTTGAAGTCGTACCGGTCAACGGCATCGGCACCTTCGACGGGTCGGACGAGGTCAGCTCGAACGAGGACGCCGAGAGCCTCCGTCGGATCGGTGTCGGGCTCGAGACTTCGGAGGTCGTCGATAGTGAAATCGCGTCCGAAGACCGCCGCGTGACGGAGCTGCGTGTGCGCTGCCAGCGGCAACGCGTCGAGACGCGCCGCGATCACGCCCTGCACGGTGCTCGGCACGTCGTCGTGGCGAGCGTTCAGATGGAGCATCCAGCAGCGTTCTCGTACTTCGAGACTCTCCTCTTCGACGAGTCGGTTGAGCACTTCCTCGGCGAAGAACGCGTTTCCGCCAGATCGTTCGGCCACCATGGCGATGAGTGCCACGTCGGCCGGGCCGCCGAGGCGTGACTCGATCAACTCGCCGATCGACGCGACGTCGAGGTCACCCAACCGGATCTCCGTGCAGTCGTCGATGAGTGCAGCGGTGTCGATCGGGCGGCTGTTGAACAGGAACAGGACATCGTCGCGCAGCGCGGGAACAATCGACCGCAGCATGGTGATCGTCGATGGATCGACCCAGTGCAGATCCTGGACGCACACGACCGTCGGGGCCCGCCTGGACGCTGCGGTGAGCAACGCCTCGATGGCATGACCGAGTCGAGCTTGGTATCCCTCGCGGTCGCGTGACGCCTCGCCCGAATCCTCCACGGCGAACAGGCGATGCAGCGTGCCGATGACATCATCGCCGGACAGGTCGAGGCGGTCGACCAGATCGCTGAGACGTCGCCGAAGTTCTCGCTCGTCGTGGTGCTCCTCGATACCGGCCACCGACTCGATCACCTCGATGATCGGTGCGAACGGCGTGGAGACGCCTGTCGATCGACCCCGCCCCTCCAGCCAGGTGATCGTCGACAGCTCACGCTGGCGCCGGTGGTGCTGGATCTCGTGGAACAACCGTGACTTGCCGGCGCCTGCCTCGCCGATCACGAGCAGAGCTGCGCCGTCACCGTCGACGACGAGCGACTCGACGGCGCCTGACAGCGCCTCGAGCTCGACGGAGCGACCGACGAGCGCACTCAGGCCGGCCACATTGGGATCGGCACGGTGGAGCTCGACCACCCGATGGACCTCGACCGGCTGATCCAGGCCCTTGATCGCGCGATCGCCGAGCGGTTCCATCGTCGCGATTCGGCGCACGAGTTGTGCCGTCGTGGGGCAGACGAGGATCTCGTCGGCGCCGGCGAGGGACTGCAGACGTGCAGACAGATTCACCACGGTGCCCATCGGCGCTGTGACACCGAGAGCGTTGGAGGCGTCGGCCGTGACTGCCATTCCTGTGGCGACGCCGATGTGCGAGGTCTGCAGCGGCCCGCCGCGTCTACCGGGGAGACGAAGATCGTGTGTTGCCGAGCTGATGTCGACGGCGGCGCGAACGGCGGGTTCTGCGTCGTCCTCACGGGCGACTGGATCCCCGAACACGGCGAGCACGCCGTCACCCAGGAACTGATCGACACGCCCTCCCCACGCCTCGACGGCCTCCCGTGCGAGGGCGAGGAAGGAGTCCACGAGGGAGCGCACGTCTTCGGGTTCGTACTGCTGCGTCAGTGTCGTGAACCCGCTCAGATCCGCGAACAACACCGTGAGTCGACGCCGCTGCGGTCCGATCTCCTGTGTGGGCGGTACGAATCGGCCAACGTCGCGAGCAGATGCAGGCTCGGCGTCGTCATCCCGTCGACGATTCTCCGCGCCGCAACTGCTGCAGAACCGAGCCCCATCGATCAGCAGCGCTGCGCACTGGGCACATTCATCGAGCTGGCCGTTTCGGGAACCGCCATCGCTCAGCTGC
>JBGTCW010000551.1:0-5119 GCA_041748635.1 Ilumatobacteraceae bacterium
GCGATGCCGCGCAAGGACGGGATGGATCGGTCGGATCTGCTCTCCGCCAACGGCGGCATCTTCAAACCGCAGGGCGAAGCGCTCTCCCGCTCGGCCAAGAAGGACATCAAGGTGCTCGTCGTCGGCAACCCGGCCAACACGAATGCCCTGATCGCGATGAGCAACGCGTCCGATCTCGACCCCAGCCGGTTCACGGCGATGACACGGCTCGATCACAACCGCGCGATGAGCCAACTCGCCGCCAAGCTCGACGTGAGCGTCAACGACATCACCAAGATGACGATCTGGGGGAACCACTCGAACACCCAGTACCCCGACCTCTTCCACTGCGAGGTCGACGGGCGTTCGGCCTACGACGCCGTTGGCGACCACGACTGGTACGTGAACGAGTACATCCCGACCGTCGCGACCCGAGGCGGAGCGATCATCAAGGCGCGCGGTGCCTCCTCCGCGGCCTCGGCCGCGAATGCCGCGGTCGACCACATCCGCTCATGGTCACTCGGCACGCCCGACGGTGACTGGGTGTCGATGGGTGTGCCGTCCGACGGCAGCTACGGCGTGCCTGCCGGCATCATCTCCAGCTTCCCGTGTGTCTGCAAGAACGGCGCGTACGAGATCGTGCAGGGTCTGGAGATCGACGACTTCAGCCGCGAGCGCATCGACGCGTCGGCCGACGAGCTGGTCGGCGAACGCGACGCCGTCAGCGACCTCGGTCTGATCTGACGAAGCAGCTCAGGGAAATCCGACTTGTCGGGTCGGGAATCACCGGCGTAGTGTTGCGGCCCTATGAGTGACAACTGGGGTTTCGAGACCAAGCAGATCCACATCGGCGGCGAGCCGGATCCGACCACCGGAGCGCGCGCCGTCCCGATCTACCAGACCACGTCGTTCGAGTTCCGCGACACCGAACATGCTGCCAATCTGTTCGGGCTCGCCGAGGTCGGCAACATCTACACCCGCATCATGAACCCGACGCAGGGTGCGCTCGAGGCGAGGCTCAATGCGCTCGAGGGGGGCTGCACGACGGCGATCGGCATCCCCGGCGCGCTCGCCGTCGCATCTGGTCAAGCTGCTGAGACGCTCACGCTGCTCACACTGTGCGAGTCGGGCGACCACGTCGTCGCCTCGGCGTCGTTGTACGGCGGCACCTACAACCTGCTGCACTACACCCTTCCGAAGCTCGGTATCGAGGTGACGTTCATCGACGACCCCGACGATCTCGATGCCTGGCGCGGGGCAGTGCGCGACGAGACCAAGGTGTTCTACGGCGAGGTGCTGGCCAACCCGCGGAACAACTTCCTCGACATCGAGGGCATCGGTGGCGTCACTCACGAGCACGGCATCCCGTTCGTCGTCGACAACACGGTGCCAACGCCGTACCTCGTGCAGCCACTGAAGTGGGGTGCCGACATCGTCGTGCACTCGCTGACCAAGTTCATCGGCGGGCACGGCACATCCATCGGCGGTGCGATCATCGACGGCGGCACCTTCGATTTCGGTGAGTCCGGACGATTCCCGAACTTCATCGAACCGGACCCCAGCTACCACGGCCTCGCGTACTGGCCGGCGCTCGGGCACGGCTCGTTCATCCTCAAGGCGCGCGTGCAGATGCTCCGCGACATGGGCATGGCGATCTCGCCATTCAACGCGTTCCTGTTCCTGCAGGGGCTCGAGACGCTCAGCCTGCGGATGGATCGCCACTGGGAGAACGCCCAACGCGTCGGCGAGTACCTCGACACACACGAACAGGTCGAGAGCGTGTCGTACGCCGGCCTCGAGTCGAGCCCGTGGCACGAACGGGCTCGTTCGTACGGCGGTGGGAAGGGGTTCGGGTCGATCATCGCGTTCGACATCGTCGGTGGCGTCGATGCCGGCAAGAAGTTCGTCGAGGCGTTGACGTTGCACAGCCACGTGGCCAACATCGGCGACGCTCGCAGCCTGGTGATCCAGCCGGCGACGACCACGCACAGCCAACTCTCCCCGGACGAGCAGGCCGCGACCGGCGTGACCCCGAGTCAGGTGCGTCTCAGCGTCGGCCTCGAGTCGATCGACGACATCCTCGCCGACCTCGACCAGGGATTCGCGGCTGTCTGAGCGGTCAGTCGTCGCGTTGGTCTTTGAGGAAGGCTTCGAACTGGGCGCCGAGGTCGTCGGCTGACGGGATCGCGGCTTCGGCCCGGTTGTCGAAGTCGTGTTCGAGCATCTTCACGTACATCTGGAGCTGGACGTCGCCGTTGGCGACCTCGTCGTGCAGGCTGCGCCACCGGCGGACATCGTCAGCGAACTCGGCGCCCTGCTCCGGCGGGGCAACGTTGAGCACGTGCGCGAGGTGGGTCTGCAGCGCGCCGACGGCTTGGGGGTGTTCGGCGTTCATCAGGTAGTGCGGGATGCCCACGCGCAGCGAGATCGACGGGATGCCGGCCTGCGCAAGATCGGTCTGGATCACCCCGACGACGCCGGTCACGCCCTGGTAGGTGGGCTGTCCGATCCCCAGTCGGCGAGCGAGATCACGGTCCGTCGTGCTGCCGGTCACCTGGGGTGTGCGCGTGTGCGGCACCGCCTCGGCCGCCGACCCGACGGTGACGACCGCCTCACACGACAGCCGTTCGGCCACGTGTGCGATGCATGCCGAGTATGTCTTCCAGCCGAGATGCGGTTCGACCCCGACGAGCACGACCAGATCGCGTGCGCCGTCGCCGCGCACCACGTCGAACTCGTTCTCCGGCCAGCGGATCACGCGCAGCTCACCCTCGTCGAACTCGACCTGGGGTCGTTCCTGCGTGAAGTCGTAGAACGGGTCAGGGTCGATCGCGCCGATCGTGACCGCTGTCTCGGCCGGCGCGAACTGGTCGAGTGCCGTCGTGGCAGCGCCGGCGATGTCGAACAGACCGGTCAGCGCGATCAGCATCACCGGAGATCGCAGCGGGCCGAGATCGTCGATCTCCAAGTCCAGCACGTCATCGACGTCCATCGGTGTGGAGTGTGTCAGGAGGAACCGCCGATCGCACCGACCACATGGTCGATGCAGGCCGTGAGCGCCTCGATGTCGGCCGGATCGACCGCCGGGAACATGCCGACGCGCAGCTGGTTCCGGCCGAGCTTGCGGTAGCTGTCGGTGTCGAGCACGCCGTTCGCACGTAACGCCGCGCTGACCTGCGTCGCATCGATCGTGTCGTCCAGGTCGATCGTCGCCACGACGGACGAGCGCTTCGCCGGGTCGCCGACGAAGGGTGTTGCCCACTCGCGGGATTCGGCCCAGCCGTAGATCGTGCGCGCCGACTCGTCGCTCCGGCTCGCACACCACTCGAGGCCGCCGCTGTCCAGCATCCAGCAGATCTGTGCGTCGAGCATCAGGAGGGTGGCGATGGCCGGCGTGTTGTACGTCTGATTCGACCGGCTGTTCGTGAGCGCGATGCCGAGGTCGAGCGATGCGGGGCACCACCGGTCGGAAGCGGCGATCCGCTCGATGCGCTCGACCGCGGCAGGGGAGCAGGCCGCCAGCCACAGGCCCCCGTCGGAGGCGAAGCACTTCTGGGGAGCGAAGTAGTAGACGTCGACCTCCGCTGGGTTCCAGAGCAGTCCGCCGGCCGCCGACGTGGCGTCCACGGCGACGAGCTGGTGCGCTGTTGATCCATGCGGACGTTGCAATCTCATCGCAACTCCCGTGGACGTCTCGTTGTGGGTCAGGGCATAGACATCGACGTCGGGATCGGCGACCGCCTCGGGATGGTCACCCGGTTCGCTAGCGATGACGGACGGCTCACCGAGGTGCGGCGCGGCGGCACATGCATCGGCGAACTTGGAGGAGAATTCACCGAACACGAGGTGCTGGCTGCGCTGCTCGACGAGCCCGAACGTGGCGACGTCCCAGAACAGCGTCGTGCCGCCGTTGCCGAGCACGATCTCCCAACCGTCCGGCAATCCGAAGAGTGTGGCCAGGCCGCGGCGCACGCTGCCAACGAGGTCTTTGACCCCGGCCTGGCGGTGCGACGTGCCCATCACCGATCGAGCTGCTGTCACGATGGCGTCGATCTGTTCGGGCCTCACCTTGGACGGACCGCACCCGAACCGGCCATCGGCGGGCAGCAGCTCGGCCGGGATCGACAACTCAGTGGGGGCGGTGACCATCACCGACTTAGCATGGCAGCCAATCACCGGCTGGCCGCATCAGAAAGATCCACCAATGAAACGCGTCTCATCCCGCTTGGCCGCCATCGCCGAGTCGGCGACGCTCGCCGTCGATGCCAAGGCCAAGGCGTTGCAGGCGGCCGGGGAGGATGTCATCGGATTCGGCGCCGGCGAGCCGGACTTCCCGACACCCGACTCGATCGTGCAGGCGGCGACCGCTGCGTGCGCCGAACCCCGCAACCACAAGTACTCGCCGGCCGCAGGGCTCCCCGAGCTGCGTGAGGCAATTGCCGCCAAGACGCTGCGCGATAGCGGGTTCTCGTGCACACCGAGCCAGGTGTTGGTGACGAACGGCGGCAAGCACGCGGTGTACACGGCCTTCGCCGCCTTGTGCGATCCCGGTGACGAGGTGCTGGTGCCGGCGCCCTACTGGACGACCTACCCCGAAGCGATCACGCTGGCCGGCGGTGTGCCCAAGGTCATCGATACCACGGAGGAGACCGGTTTCCAGGTCAGCGTCGAACAGCTCGAAGCGACATGGACCCCGCGCACGAAGGTGCTGCTGTTCGTCAGTCCGGACAACCCGTCCGGTGCCGTGTGTGCACCCCAGCAGGTCGAGGCCATCGGGCGCTGGGCCGTCGAGCGCGGCGTGTGGGTGATCACCGACGAGATCTACGAGCATCTCACCTATGGCGACCATCGCTTCGTGTCGATGCCGACCGTCGTTCCTGACCTTGCCGACCAGTGCATCGTCGTCAACGGTGTCGCCAAGACGTACGCCATGACCGGGTGGCGGGTGGGCTGGATGATCGCCCCGCCAGACGTGGCCAAGGCGGCGATCAACTTCCAAAGCCACGCAACGTCGAACGTCGCCAACGTCAGCCAGCGGGCCGCCCTCGCCGCGGTCAGCGGCGACCTCAGCGCCGTTTCGATGATGCGCGAGGCGTTCGCCCGGCGGGCAACGGCGATGCACGTCGCGCTCAACGAGATC
>JBGTCW010000552.1:0-1849 GCA_041748635.1 Ilumatobacteraceae bacterium
CCGCTGCCTCCCGGTGCGGCTCGTGGCGGCGCTGGCTCCTGGGCCTCGGTCCGATCGGTCTCGCCTTGCTGTTCCTCGTGCGGGCGACCGTCCCTGCCGTCGACCCACTGCTGCTCGCGATCTTCGCCGTGCTGGCCGCGGCGACCGTCGCCATGATCGCCGGCTCGCGCGTCGGTGCCGCCACGGTGCTCGCGCTGGGCCTGGCGCTGTTCCAACCGATGACGGCACGCGAGTTCTCCTTCAGCTTGAGCGCGACCGACAGCGATGCCTGGCGGGTGTGGGCGGTGGCCTCGCTGGTGTCATTGGGGTGGGCGATCGTCGCCTCCCTCGCCGTGCTGGCGGTGGGCGATCGCGCCGACACGACGTCTCCGCGGCGGATCGGTTCGCTGGTCGGCGGTGGTGTGGTGCTGGGGTTCGGGCTCGTGGCGGTGTTCCCGGCGCTGTCGCCCCAGCCGGCGTTCGGCGACGGCCTCGACCGCGAGGCGATCGACGAGCTCCCGGTGATCGAAATGTTGAACTACGCCTACGATCCGATCGTCGTCGAGGTCAGCACCGACGGGGTGTACAGGGCGCGACTGACCAACCCGAGCACTGCGCCGCACACGTTCACGATCGAGTCGATCGACCTCGAGGTGTACGTGCCGGCTGCGCGTTGGGCAGTGCTGGAATTGTCGCCCGACGACCTCTCCGGAGCGCCGCTCACCGTGATCTGCACCATCGGCGACCACCTCGCACTGGGTATGGCAGGCGTCGTCGAGGTGGAGTGATTGCGGCGCTGGTGGGGGCTCAGGCTCCGGGCCACGGGCGGGCGGCCGACTGCGCCCGCAAGCACACGTCGGTGACGTCGATCGGATACGGCTGGGTCATCAGGCGTTCGCCGTGGTCCGCAAGATCGGCGAGTGCCAGTTCGGCCCAGTCGACGACCACGCCGGACACATCGACGCGTCGTGTGCCCTCGGCGTCGACGAGGATCAGGTGCTCGGGCCCCTCGACTCCGGCGACGTCGACGTTCGCACGGGCCTCGATCGTGCCCTCGGTGCCGACGATCGTGAGGCGACAGTCACCCCACGTTCCCAATCCGCGTGCGGTCAGGTAGTCGAGTCGGTGATCCCCCACCACGCCACCCACGCCACCCAGTCCTCCCGGACCCGACCCCGGAGGACCGGCGGCGAGGGTCATCGAGCCGATGTCCTGCATCCGGGGATGCTCGGCGCTGGCAGCGTTGCCGACCATCGACGACACGATCGACACGTCCGCCGCCGTCGCCCCGGTGACCGACAGGAACTGGTCGACCTGGTGCGAGCCGATGTCGACGAGGATGCCGCCCGTTGCGTCGGGGTCCCAGAACCAGTCCGGGCGCCGCTTCGCCCACATCGTGTGCGGGCCGGCGCCGACGACGTGGACGACCTCACCGACCGCACCCGCCTGAGCGAGGCGCACCGCTTCGTTGATCGCCCGATTCTCGAAGCGCTCGGTGAACAGCACGGTCCACGGTCGTCCGGGCCGGTTGGCGACCGCTGATCGGATCGTGTCGAGTTGGTCCATCGTGGTGACGCCGGGCTTGTCGGAGATCACGTGCTTGCCGGCCCCGATCGCCGCGAGCGCGATCGCAGCGCGCCGGTTGGGAATCGCTGCGGTCACGATGAGGTCGATCGTGTCGTCGGCGAGGATGTCGTCGAACGTCGTCTCGACCGAGTCGGCCTGCCATCCCGAGTAGTGCTCGACGAACTGACCCTCCGACGTGTGCGCCACCGCCGCCGCCCCCGCCTTCACCAACCGATCGATGATCTCGTACAGATGGTTGTGGTCCGCCCCCACCAACGCCACCCGCCCATTCATCGCGCCTCCC
>JBGTCW010000553.1:0-4159 GCA_041748635.1 Ilumatobacteraceae bacterium
GGTCGCCGTCGTACTCGTTCCCAGCACGCGAATGGCCGGGCGGGAACCAGACCTCGGTCGCTCGTGGATCGAGCGCCACGCGATCGCCGTCGACCACGAGGACGTAGTGCTCACCGGTCGGGACCCGGCCGATCCAGTCGCCGTCGGCCGGTACACGCACGAGGTCGATCGACGTGCCGTCATCGAGACGAACCTGCACCCCGAGGCTGCCCGGGCTGTGGACCGCGACGTCGAACCACTCCTTCGCTCGTTCGACGGGATCGCCAGACATCCGAGACATGATGCCCGACGGCGGCATCGGCACCACTGGTCGGATCGGCCGCGGGCATCGCACGGGCGGGCGCCGAGCCCGGGCCTCCGGTAGCGTCGTCGCGATGACTCCGAACACCGTGGCTGGTGCGCTGTCGCGCAACGGCTACCTGCCCGACGAGGGGATCTCGACCGCGGTGTTCCTCGCCATGACGCTCCACCGGCCGCTCCTGCTCGAAGGCGAGGCAGGCGTCGGAAAGACCGAGCTGGCCAAGACGTTGGCCGCGGCGACCGGCGGGCAACTGATCCGTCTGCAGTGCTACGAGGGCATCGACGTGTCGCAGGCGGTCTACGACTGGGACTACGCCCGCCAACTCCTGCACCTTCGTGCCGCCGAGGCGACCGGCGAGTCGACGACGCGCACCACCGACGAACTCGAAGCCGAGCTGTACGGCGAGCGGTTCCTCGTCAAACGCGCCCTGCTGCGCGCGATCGAGCCGGTCGAGGGGCCGCCACCGGTGTTGCTGATCGACGAGATCGACCGCGCCGACGACGAGTTCGAGGCGTACCTGCTCGAGGTGCTGTCCGACTTCCAGATCACGATCCCCGAAGTCGGCGTATTCCGCGCCGAGCAGCCACCGATCGTGATCCTCACGTCGAACCGCACCCGCGACGTCCACGATGCGCTCAAGCGACGCTGCCTCTACCACTGGGTCGAGCATCCCGGGTTCGATCGCGAGGTGGCGATCGTTCGGCTGCGCGTGCCGGGGATCGACGCCGACCTCGCCCGCCAGGTCGCCGGTGCCGTCGAGACCCTGCGCGGCCTGGCCCTGTACAAGCCGCCCGGCGTCGCCGAGACCATCGACTGGGCGCACGCCCTCGGCCAACTCGGTGCAACCGAACTCACCGAACAGGTGGTCGCGAACACCCTCGGCACCGTGGTGAAGTACCGCGAGGACAACCAACGTGTCGCTCAGCACGGCGTCGGCGAACTCGTGCAACAGGCCATCGCAGTCGGCCGGGCGCACCGGGAGAGCCCCGGCCAGCTCACCATCGACGACACGTGACCGAGTCGAACACCACCACGTCGCCGGCCGACATCGCCGTGGCCTTCACCCAGATCCTCCGCGGCCTCGGGCTGAGCGTGCCCACGAGCTCCACCCACACCTTCGCCGCAGCACTGTGCGAAACCGGGCTCGACGATCGAGACACCACGTACTGGGCAGGACGCTCGACGCTCGTTCGGCGGATGGAGGACATTGCGCTCTACGACCGGGCGTTCGCCGTGTTTTTCGAGGGGCGGCGATCGACCAGCGCCGACGAGGCCGTCGAGGAACTCTCGATCACCATCGCCGTCGACACCGACGACTCGTCCGACGACGGCGACGACGACGACGCCGACCCGTCGGGCGACGACGTGATCGAGCTGCGATTCTCGGCTGCCGAGACCCTGCGACACAAGGACTTCGCCGACTACTCCGCCGACGAACTCTCCCACGCGCACGAGTTGATGTCGCACCTCCGACTGATCGGCGCGCCACGAGCATCGCTGCGGCGCGGGCCCACATCTCGGCGCACATCGACACCGGACATCCGCCGCACGGTTCGCTCGGCGATCCGAGCGGGCGGTGAACCGATCGAGCGTCACCACCTCGCACCCACGCCACGGTTGCGACGGCTCGTGCTCCTGCTCGACGTGAGCGGCTCGATGGAACCGTACGCACGAGCGCTCCTGCGATTCGTGCACGCGGCCGTCGCCGGACGTCAGAAGGTCGAGGCCTTCGCGATGGGAACCCGCCTCACGCGGATCACCCGCGAGCTCACGAGCCGCGACCCCGACATCGCATTGCGGGCGGCCGGATCGCGTGTCACCGACTGGAGCGGCGGCACACGTCTCGGCAGCGGCATGCGTGAGTTCAACGACGAGTGGGGTGTGCGCGGGCTCGCCCGCAACTCGATCGTGGTGATCCTCTCCGACGGCTGGGACCGCGGCGATCCCGACGAACTCGGCGCCGAGATGCAGCGCCTGCAGCGAGTCACCCATCGCCTCATCTGGGTCAATCCGCTCAAGGTGACCCCCGGCTACGCACCCCTCGCCCGCGGAATGGCGGCGGCGCTGCCGTATGTTGACCACTTCGTGGAGGGCCATTCGGTGGCCGCCATGGAAGAACTGACCCGTGTGATCGCCCAGGAATGAGCGACGCACGTTGAGCCGACGATCTCACGAACCGACACCACCGAGGAGCTGATTGTGCACGACCTGCTCGACGACATCGATCGCTGGCGACACGCCGGACGCCGCATCGCCGTGGCGCGTGTCGTCGACATCGAAGGGTCGGGACCGCGCGATCCGGGTGCCGCGATGGCGGTGACCAACGAGGGTGAAGTGGCGGGTAGCGTCAGCGGCGGCTGCGTCGAGGGAGCGGTCGTCGCCGAGGCGCTGTCGATCATCGCCGGCGAACGCGGAGCGGGCGTGGTCACCTTCGGGTACTCCGACGACGAGGCGTTCGCCGTCGGGCTCACGTGCGGCGGCACGATCCATCTGTTCATCGAGGAACTCGACTGGTGACGACACCGACGCCCGACGACGCCTCGTTGTTCGATCGCTACGCTGCCGCGCTGCGAGCCGAGACCCCCGTGGCGCTCGCGACCGTGATCGATGGGCCGAACGTCGGCGCGAAGCTGTTGGTCGAGGTCGGCCGTCCGGCGGTCGGGTCGCTCGGGCACCCCGAACTCGATCGCGTCGTCGCCCGCGATGCACTCGCCGAACTCGAAGCGGCGCGTTCCGGGGTGCGCAACTACGGACCACAGGGTCAGACCACGCCAGAGGATCTCGTCGACCAGCCCACCGTGCGCGTGTTCGTCGAGTCGCACGCCCCGCCACCGCAGATGTGGATCTTCGGCGCTGTCGACTTCACCGCAGCGCTCGCCAGGGTCGCGAAAGTGCTCGGCTACCGGGTGACCGTCTGCGACGCCCGAGAAGTGTTCGCCACCGCCCGTCGGTTCCCGATGGCCGACGAGGTGAAGGTGACGTGGCCGACCCCGGTCTTCGAGGAACATGGACACGAACTGAGCCCGCGCGATGCGGTGTGCATCCTCACGCACGACCCCAAGTTCGACGTGCCGGCCGTGCTCGGTGCCTTGGCCACCACGGTCGGCTACATCGGGGTCATGGGATCGAGGTCGACGCACGAGCGGCGTCTGGCCCGGTTGCTCGAAGCCGGTCTGCGCTCGGACGACGTCGACCGCCTCATGTCGCCGATCGGGCTCGACATCGGTGCGCGCACCCCCGAGGAGACCGCCGTGTCGATCTGTGCCGAGATCATCGCTCGCCGGACCGGACGCGACGTCCCCTCGCTGCGCGACGCCGACGGCGCCATCCATTCCTGATTGTTCGGCCTCACCACATGTCGGTGCGGTGACGGTCCAGGTCGGCCTCACTCCGGCTCGTCGCTGGCGCTTCCCTGCTGAGTGGTTCGGCCTCACCTCACGTCGGCGCGTGACGGTCCAGGTCGGCCTCACTCCGGCTCGTCGCTGGCGCTTCCCTCGCCGGCCCAACCCTCCTGCGATGAGCGAAACCAGCCGCTGGCGCAGGCCTGGCTCATCGCACGGCGGGTAACCGCGGGTAACGACTCAGGCGGTGGGGTCGCCGAAGCGGACGGTGTCCGAACGGCGCTCGCTGATCGTGTCGAGCTCGACGGTGCGACCGCTCATCACCGAATGGATGATCGCGTCGCCGACGCCGAGATACATCATGACATGACCCGGGGACTGCACGAGGTCGCCGGCCTTCGCCGACGACCGATCGAGCGGAGCGGCCTCGCGAATCTGCACGCCCGACTGGCGAAACAACTCCACGTCGGACTCGGCCCACGCAAAGGTGGTGATGCCCGAGCAGTCGAAGCCGACG